>JANMKJ010000397.1:0-9704 GCA_031371945.1 Rhodobiaceae bacterium | reverse complement strand
CAAAGGCGGCGAACCGGGTGTGGAGCTTCATGGCATATGCCTCCTGGCTTGGGCTGTTATTCAAACAGGCTGGATACGGATTCTTCACGAGACGTACGCCCAATGGCTTCCCCCAGCAAGGGCGCGATGCCAATGACGCGGATATTGCGCGCAACCTTGACAGCCTCAGTTGGCTGGATTGAATCGGTGATGACCAGTGCCTTCAGTTTTGATGACGTGATGCGCGCAACCGCCCCACCCGAAAGCACGCCGTGCGTAATATAGGCCGTCACGTCCTTGGCACCCTGGGCCAGGAGCGCTTCGGCTGCATTGCACAGCGTGCCCCCGGAATCCACGATATCATCAATCAGGATGCAGGACTTGCCTGCCACTTCACCGATAATGTTCATGACTTCAGACTCGCCAGCCTTCTCGCGGCGCTTGTCAACGATGGCCAGCGGCGTATCAAGCCGCTTGGCAAGGGCGCGCGCCCGTACCACGCCGCCAACGTCTGGTGAAATGACAACCGTATTGCCAATGTCGTTGTGTTGCTTGATGTCGCGTACCAAAACCGGTCCGGCAAAAAGGTTATCCGTTGGGATGTCAAAAAAGCCTTGGATTTGCCCGGCGTGAAGGTCAACGGTCAGCACCCGGTCGGCACCAGCCCGCGTTATCATGTTGGCCACGAGCTTGGCTGATATCGGTGTGCGAGGGCCGGGCTTTCGATCCTGCCTGGCATAACCGAAATACGGTACCACGGCGGTGATGCGGCGGGCTGATGCGCGCTTGAGGGCATCGATGATGATGAGCAGTTCCATCAGGTGGTCGTTGGCGGGGAACGAGGTGGACTGCACAACGAACATGTCCTGGCCGCGGACATTTTCCTGGATTTCGACGAAGACCTCCATGTCGTTGAACCGTTTCACAACGGCTTTGACTTGCGGAAGGTTGAGGTACGAGCAGATGGCCTCAGTCAACGGACGGTTGCTGTTACCCGCCACAATTTTCATCATGCTCAATCCTCGCCGCGCAACTGCTTGAGGTCGCTCTATAACAAGGGCACGGGTTGGAAGCAAATGGCAGCTGTGGAAAGGTTAAAACTACCTGTACTTGTTGATAAGCTCGTAAATTCCCGTGGCCGCAGCCTCCGTGGCAAACCCCGCATTCTCACCCCAACCAGCATCAAGTGACCCGTTGGGAACGCTATTTGATTGCTTGATATCACCCAGAACTTTGCCATCGGGGGTTTTCACTTCCCACCGGAGGGCGACCGTTTGCGTGGCGCCGTCGCCGGGTTCCATCCTGACTTCGCCTGCAATGGTGAGGGCATTCCTGGACGCGGCCTTCAATACTGTCCAGCCCGCCTTGGTTAAGGTCGTGCGCATGGCAGCGGTCAGTTCGTCGTTGCCTTTTCCCGCTGCTCCCCTGACTGGAACGACTGCTACCGCATTAATTTCAGTGCCCTTGGACTTGGGCTTGGCGGGTTCGGTTGCAGGGACTTCGGCAACCGGAGCTTCCGGGGGAGCCATGCCAGGGCCGTTGAGAGTCTCGAGGTCGATATCCTGTGCAGCGCCGGGGCCCGCCGCTACCAGGGCCTCCCACGGCGGGGCCGTGATGGGGGCCACAACCTTCGCATCTTCCGCCTTGCCAAAGGGCTGCTCCGTGCCGGCACATGCGGCGAGCAGGAAAAGCAAAATGAAGGGCAGCAATCTCCTCATCGAACGATCATGGCGAGCGGATATTTGGAAACGGGCTCGGGCTTCCCCGCACCGATGATGTAGGTACGCCCCAGGCAATAGGCTGCACCAGCCTCCGAATCCATCAAGATCATATGGGCAAAGAACACCATTCCAGCGGCAAGCTCAACACTGTTGTTGGCATAAAACATGGGAAAATCCATCCAGCTTGGCGTGAACTTTGCGCCCAACGAATAGCCACATGCATTGAGCCGGTGCTTCTGCATGCCATGGACATCCATCACGCGGGCGTGGGCGGCAAACACATCACCGGCTGTCTTGCCCGGAACCAACTCAGACTCCACTTCTGCCAACGCAGCCCGGCAAGCCATATCCATCGCAACGTGATGCTTGCTGGGCTTGCCGATGATGAGGGTTCGCATGAATGCTGCATGGTAGTGGCGATAGACACCGGCAAATTCCAACGTCAGTTGGTCGCGCTTTGACAGCTTTCGCCTGCCGGACTTGTAGCGGCACAGCAGCGCATCCCGCGCCGAACCGATGATAAACTCATTGCCGGGATAATCGCCCCCGCCTGCAAATATGGCGGAGTGCTGTGCGGCCAGAATGCTTCCCTCGTCCGCACCAGCTTTGGTCCGGATGATGCCTGCCTTCAACGCCGCATCACCCAGTGCCCCCGCCTTGCGGACATATTTGAGTTCGGCTGCAGATTTCACCAGGCGCAGCCGGTCAACGAGATTTGTCGACTCTACCAGTTCGCAAAAACCATCCATGGCGATATCAACGGCCTTGCCATTGAAATGTGTTAGTCCATAGGAATTAGTTTCAATGCCAAGGCGCTTGCCTCGCCCGCCCAAACTCTCCAGCATGTCGCGCAGCTGGGTTGCTGGTTGCGCACCTGCCTGGTCGGTCCAGATACGAATGTCCTCTATGTTCGACGTGTGTTGGGCCTGCCGCAAATCCGCTGACCGCGTGAGAAGGGCCAATTTGCCATCGACCCCGAGATAAAGGCATTGGAAAAAGCAGAAGCCGAACGTGTCGTAACCCGTGAGGTAGTACATGCTCTCCTGCTGGAACATGAGCAGGCCATCAAGGTTGCTTTTTTCCAGTGCCGAAGTTGCGGCCCTGATGCGGGACAGATACTCGGACGCTGAAAAATGCAAGGCCATGGCGTTTCCTATACTAGCCTTATGGCAGCAATCTGCCGACCATAATCCTTTTCTTGGGCGTGTGTGGCACGCCGGTAGCTGAAGTATTCATCCTCGCGCGAATAGGTGCAGAGTCCACTGTCAATGACGGTTCCTACTCCAAAAGCCCGCATCCGGTCGGTCAAATACTTAGGCAAATCAAACATATGATGATTTTCCTTCACTGAGTCTGTGAAGTAGGTGCGGTTGCCGTCATCGGATTTTAAAAACCCCGCGATGAACTCCGGTCCAACCTCATAGGCCGCCTGCGAAATCGTGGGGCCGAGTACGGCCACGATATTCTTGCGGCTGGCGCCAATGGCCTCCATGCGCAGGACGGTTGCATCGGTCACACCATGAAGTGCGCCTTTCCATCCCGCATGGGCCACGCCTATAACGCCAGCACCCGGATCTGCAAACAATACCGGGCCGCAATCGGCCGTCAGCGCACCCAAAATTATGCCGGGTGTCGTCGTCACCATGCCGTCAACCATGGGTCGGTCGTTATGGGCCCAGGGTCTCGTTACCACGATCACATCGGAGCTGTGGACCTGGTAGGCGGTCACCAATTGTCTTTCCTCGCCACCCAATGCCTTGGCCACAACACCCCGGTTGCGCAGTACCGTGGGCCGGTCATCGCCCGAGCCTAACCCGACATTCAGTGACGCAAACAGGCCGGTGGAATAGCCACCGCGTCGGCCAAAAAACCCGTGCTCTAGTGTGTCATGGTTCAAGGCATCAAACTGTTTCATGATGTTCCAAACGGATAAGGCGTGGCCAGGCCCGGTGATGTTCCTACCATGACTTTGAACAGGTTGCCCATCTCACTTTCGCCTATCAACCTTGCCACGGCCCGGTTCATGATGTCCGCCTCAGCCGAACCGGCCTTAGCCGCCAACATGGCGGCTCGCGGTTCAAGGCCCATGGCAAGCAGAAAATCGCGTTGGCTGATGGCAGGATAGATCGTGGCCCCGCCCTGAACCAGCGCCTTGCCGAGGGTTTCAAAGTCCACATGGGAGGTAAGGTCACTTTCACCGGCCTCGTGGGTAATGGGCACATATTGATGCCTGCGCACCGCCTGCAGAGTATCACCCTGGGCAGTTTTCAAATGCCCGTAGTCGATAATGAGGGCGGTACCCAAGTGCCTGGCCAGTCTCTCGCCAATCTCGATGGCCAAGGCCTGCCGCTGCGGCGCAAATTCAATGACATCACCATTCATGCCGTGTGCTGCATCGAGGTTCGCTGGCATGTAACCCAAGCCCTTTTCGCCAATGCAACGTTCAAACCATTGCCGATCACGCTTCTCGAATTGCCGAATGGGTATGGCATCAAAGAATTCATTGGCTACCAGCACCATCGGCCCATCAGCAACGCTTGCCAGCGAGTCATGCCATGTGGCGTGTTCACCAAGTCTCTCCTGCTGCATCTTGCGCAATACCGGGCTGATCTCCACCAGATGGACGCAGGCCGCCTCGCCAAAGCCGGGCATGGCCCTCGCCGCTTTCAGGATATCCGCCATGAGGGTGCCCCTGCCCGGCCCCAATTCCACGAGGTTGAACCGGGAAGGCTCGCCCATGGCGACCCACGCCGTGGCACACCACACGCCAATCAGTTCACCAAATATCTGCGAGATTTCCGGCGCGGTCACAAAGTCACCCTGCTCGCCAAATGGATCGCGGGTCATATAGTAACCGTAGGTCGGGTGGCCTAGGCACAGTGCCATGTAGCGATCAAGCGGCAGCGGCCCTTCACTGGCGACGATTTCTTCAATGACCTTCTGCAACGGTGTCACGAGCGGGCTCTCGCCCGCAGCAAGAGCCACACGCCGATGGCAATGAGCGGCAAAGAAAGAATCATGCCCATGGTTACAACGCCGCCGAAGTATCCAAGCTGGGCATCCGGTTCGTGTACAAATTCCACCGCGATGCGTGCGCAGCCATAGGTAAGGGCATAGACGCCCGCTGCAAATCCCGGCTTTGCCAGTATCTTGCCGCGATATACGAGTACGTTGACCAGGGTAAAGAGCAACACGCCTTCAAGGGCAAATTCATAAAGCTGGCTGGGGTGCCGTGGTTCCGGGCCGCCATTCGGAAATACAAATGCCCAGGGAACATCGGTCACGCGACCAAACAGCTCGCCGTTAATGAAATTGGCCAGCCGACCAAGTCCAAGCCCCACAGGGGTGGCGGCAGCACCCAGATCCAGCAAGCGATCGAGGCTAATGCCATGGCGCCTGCCGAAGAGATAGCTGGCTAGAATGACCCCAAAGAACCCGCCATGAAACGACATGCCGCCTTCCCAGGTCCGGAAAACACTTAAGGGGTCAGATAACGTCTGCTCCGTGCCATAAAACATCACATAGCCAAGCCTTCCGCCCAGTACCACGCCTAGCAATGCCCACAGGAACAGGTCGTCGATTTGCTGCGGGGTAGCCGAAGGCGTCGTGCCGGCCCAGACCTTGGGGTTCATGACCAGCTGCTTCATGTACCACATGCCGAATATGAGGCCCACAATATAGGCCATGGCATACCAGCGCACGGCAAAAGGGCCGATGGAAAACATCACGGGATCGATGTTGGGAAACGTAAGTACCGCCAAACTCATCATGGCCAGTGACAGTGTCTGCGACACGGGATTCCGTCAAGGGCCAGAAAAAAGCAAGGCCGGCGCGAAATCTTCGCGACCGGCCTGTTATCGGGTAGTATCTAGGATCCTAGTAGCAGGACCAAACCTTCTTGTGCTTGATAATGAAGGCTGTGTGCCACTTGTTCCACTTCTTCACTTTGATGTACTGCCAACCGCAGTCACCACCGCCGTAGCTGTCATCATAATAACCACCGCCAAAGCCTGGATCACAGGCATAGCCGCAGCCATAGCCGAAGCCGCCGAGGGTTACGTTGATGTGGGTTTTTGCCTGCGCTGAAGCAGACATGCCAGCAGCGATCGCAGCAGTGGCAGCAAGGGTGATAAGGGCTTTGCGAAACATGGTAATTTCCTTCCGGTTTAAGTTAGACTTTGGAGATCATCTCCAGCGTTGCATCCACACTAGCGACCGGCCTTTGAACCTACCCTGAACTCCCTGTTTAGCAGCCATTCATGTGAATCGCGCGAATGGCAAACCTAAAATGGCGAAACCGACCGCGAGGGTAGCGCGGCCGGTTTCTTTTACTGATGGCCCGATGGAGGGGGGATCGGGGGGGCCTCAGTTAATCAGGTTTGGCTTAGTAGCAGGACCAAACCTTCTTGTGCTTGATAACAAACTGGTGCTGCCATTTGTTCCACTTCTTGATTTTGATGACGCGCCAGCCGCAGTAATCATCATAATCTGCATAGTATGGGCTGCCGTAGCCATAGCCACCAAATCCACCGTAACCGAGATCGATGTTCAGGTGATGTCCATGATGATGCTTGTGCTTGGCTTCCGCCGTTCCCGCCATTACGGTTCCAATTGCAGCTGTGGCAACGAGGGCGATGAGAGTTTTGCGTAACATTTTTTGTTCCTTCCAGTTGGGTTTGTTGGAGATTGTCTCCAGCCTTGCCCCAACGTTTAAGGATTTGGCCTTGAACCAAAACTGAACCTCACGTTAATCCTGCATTCATGTTGTCCCTCGACCACCAATCTAAGGCTTGAATAAAGCTGCCGGAGACCATAGCTATGGGTGATGTAACGGAGTTTTCCCATGACCACGACATCTTCACGGTTTTTTGATGAGCTTGCCAAGCTGATGACCAATGCCACGGGTGCTGCCCAGGGCATGCGCAAGGAGGTGGACACGCTGGTTCAAGCCCAAGTTGAGCGGGTGCTCAACAACCTGGAGCTGGTCAAGCGCGAAGACCTTGATGTGGTGAAGGATATGGCCTCCAAGGCGCGCGAAGAGAATGAAATGCTGGCTAAACGAGTGGCCGAACTCGAATCGAAGATCTCTTCTCCCAATTAATAACTATGTGGACGAATCACACGCCAACGCCACTGGCGCTTGTGGCGACTCAATCACTTGGGCATTTTCCGCTGAGACTTGGATCGATTCGTCAGGTCGAAAAGGATTTTGCCCATGGTCGCGTTACAAGCCTATTCGCCAGACTATCCAAACCCACTTGACGTGATTGAGCGGCTGGCCGAGCGTTGCGCCTGGTCCCTCGACCGCACCAACGACAGTGAAGTCAGCTTGGTCGTTTCAGGCGGCTGGAGCGATGTGTTCGTATCCCTCAACTGGCGCGATGACCTGGAATCCTTGCACGTTGCATGTACCTTTGACGTGAAAGTTCCCCAAGCCCGAAAGGCGGAAATCGGTCGGCTCTTCACGCTGGTCAACGGCCAGCTGTTCCATGGCCATTTCGACGTGTGGGAAAGTGACGGCAGCATCGTCTATCGTAATACGCTGGTTTTGGCAGGAGGAGCCGTTGCCAACGACAGGCAGTGCGAGACTCTCATCCAGCTTGGCCTGCAGTACTGCGAGCGCTATTTTCCGGCAGTGCAATACGTCTGTTGGGCAGGCAAGTCCGCGGAGGCTGCATTGGAAAGCAGCATGATTGATACTGTAGGTGAGGCATGAGCATTGCGCTTGAAGGCACGCTGGTACTGGTGGGTGCCGGTAAAATGGGTGGCGCCATGCTTGAGGGTTGGCTGGCAGCCGGCGCAGACCCGCAGAAAATAGTTGTCCTCGACCCTTTTATGTCCGATGAGACGCGTGCACTGCTCGGCAAGCACGGCGTGGCCCTCAACTTACCCGTCACTCAAATCAGGACAGTCGAAGTCATCCTGGTGGCGGTGAAACCGCAAATGATGGAAGAGGTTTTGCCTGCTATTGTTTCACTGGGTGCCTCAAATTCGCTAATTCTATCCGTGGCCGCAGGCAAGACCATCGCCACCTTTGAACGTCACTTCGGGACCAAGGCAGCAGTCATCCGTACCATTCCCAACACGCCCGCAGCCATTGGCCGCGGCATCACGGCCATGTGCGCCAATCCCAATGTGTCGAAACGGCAATTGCAACTGGCAACCGACCTGTTGGGTGAAATTGGTGAAGTCGTGACCGTTGACCGGGAAGACCTGATAGATTGCGTGACCGCCGTTTCAGGGTCAGGACCTGCCTATGTTTTCTACCTCACAGAATGCCTGGCCAACGCAGCCGAGAAAATCGGCATTCCACCTGCCCTTGCCATGCAACTCGCCCGTGCCACCGTGGCAGGCTCCGGCGAATTGATGCGGGTCTCCGGTACCGATGCTGCCACACTTCGCCAAAATGTAACCTCCCCCAAGGGAACAACCTACGCCGCCTTGCAGGTGTTGATGGCCGATGACGGCATGAAACCGTTGTTCGAGAAGGCCATCAAGGCTGCAGCCGACCGGTCACGGGAATTGGCAAGCTAGATGGCGCAAATCACTTTTGATGATTTCCTAAAGACCGACGTGCGTGTGGGCACCATCATTGCAGTCGAAGCGTTCCCCGAAGCCAGAAAGCCCGCCTTCAAACTGAAAATTGACTTCGGCAGCGAAATTGGAGTGAAAAAATCGTCCGCCCAAATCACCAAATACTACACTGCTGATACACTGGTCGGCAGGCAGGTTGCGGCCGTCGTGAATTTTCCGCCGCGCCAGATTGGTCCATTCATGTCGGAAGTTCTAACCCTTGGTTTTCCCGACGCCGAAGGAGACGTTGTTCTCGTCGCCGTTGAACGCAGTGTGCCCAATGGCGGCAGGTTGTTCTAGACGGGAAGCGTCACAGTGGCCCTTAAGCCTCCCTGTGGACTTTTATCCAGGGTGATTTCACCTCCATGCGCATGGGCAATATCCAGTGCAATCGCCAGACCCAGGCCTGTGCCGCTTTCATCCATGTTGCGCGCAGTGTCGAGGCGCACAAACGGCCGGAATGCTTCTTCGCGGTTTTCCGGCGCTATTCCAGGGCCATCGTCATCGACCAGAACTGTCAACATGCGCTCTTCAACCACTGCTTGGACCACAACATTCTTGCCATAGCGAATGGCATTGACCAGCAGGTTTGAAATGAGGCGACGAAACGAATTCGGCTTCAGTTTGACGTCTATATTCTGAACGTCCAGAGTAACCACTGACCCTCCCCGCGCTACGGCCTGCGATATTGAACCCACCAGCTGCTGCAAGTTCACCGTCTCGGTCTTTTCCCCGCCATCTCCCCGCACAAAGGCGATATAGCCCTCCAGCATGCGTTGCATTTCTTCAACGTCTTCCTTCAGGGGTTTCACCTTCGGGCCATCACCCAGGAAGGCGATTTCAAGTTTGAAGCGTGTAAGAATAGTCCGAAGATCATGGGAGACGCCCGCCAGCATCGCGGTGCGCTGTTCAACATGCCGTGAAATGCGCCGTTGCATGTCAACAAAAGCGACACCTGCCTGCTTTACTTCGGCCGCTCCCCGTGGCCTGAAATCCGACACATCCCGCCCCATGCCAAATCGCTTGGCCGCCTTCGACAGCTCAACAATGGGGTTGATTTGATTGCGCAGGAACACTGCGGCGATTGAAAGCAGAATGATGGAAGACACCAGCATCCACAGCAAAAGTCCTGCGGTATTCGACGCATAGGCCCGCTCTTCATCCGTCAGGATGCGGAATATCAGGCCTTTTTCCACTTCTATGCGAATATCCACCTTGTTGCCGCCCGCCGTGCTGTCAATCCAGAACGGCCGACCCGTTTCACGCTCGAGGTATTTCGTCATTTTGACATCAACCAGAGAATAGATCGTACGGCTGATCGGCGGCGGCAAACTGGAGTTACGTTCAATCTCCAGCCCAAGATTGAGCCGCTTGGTGGCATCAAGCTCGATTTGTCGGATTGCAGCCTCTGACTTGTCTGACCTGTCATAC
>JANMKJ010000386.1:0-2419 GCA_031371945.1 Rhodobiaceae bacterium | reverse complement strand
AAGCCCCTGTGGCGCATGGCTCCTTCACCCCATGGCCCCTACTGGAAAGATGGCTCGCAACGCGGCTATCAGGACGTGGGCTCATGGACCCTGTTCAACTCTACACCTGTCGAAGCCCGTAAAGCGGCCTGGCTCTATGCCCAGTTTGTGGACTCCAAAACAGTTGACGTGAAGAAGAGCCATGTTGGTCTCACCTTCATTCGCGACTCCACGGTGCGCCATGAATCCTTCACCGAACGCGCACCTTCGCTTGGTGGCCTGATCGAGTTTTATCGCTCGCCAGACCGCGTGGCATGGTCGCCAACCGGTGTGAACGTGCCCGATTATCCGAAGCTTGCCCAGTTGTTCTGGGAAAACATCGGTGACATCAACTCCGGCGCCTTCACCGCCCAGCAGGCCATGGACCGCCTTGCCGAGCAAATGGATACCGTCATGGGACGCATGGAAGCGGCAGACAAAGCCAACAAGACCTACCATGACTGTGGTCCGCGCCTGAACGAGCCGAAGGACCCATCCGCCTGGTTGAGCAAGGACCATGCACCCTGGGCCAAGCTCGACAATGAAAAGCCACCGGGCGAAACCATCGCCTATTATGAGCTGATCAAGCGTTGGACGAGCCAGTAAACTAAACGAATTCCTCCCAAGAAGCGCCGGGGTGTGTCCTTGATGCATCCCGGCGAATTATGTAAACATCCAACTGATCAATGAAGTGGTAGGCGGCAAACACGCTATGGCTCTTGAACTCAAGAACATCTCCCAGCGCGTCGGTGCAGATACCTATATCTATGACACCAGCGTTACATTCGAGAATGGGTCATTCAACGTTTTGCTCGGCACCACGCTGGCTGGCAAAACCACGCTGATGCAGCTCATTGCCGGCATCCAGAAGCCATCGTCTGGAGAAATCTGGTTCAAGGGAAAAAACATCACCAAGCTGCCGGTCCAAAAGCGCAACGTTTCGGTGGTCTACCAGCAATTCATCAACTATCCCAATTTCAACGTCTACGACAACATCGCCTCGCCCTTGCGGGTTGCAGGCATGGATGCTGCCGAAATTGACAGGCGGGTGAACAAGGCGGCCGATCTCCTGCGCCTCACACCCATGCTGCAGCGCAAGCCCTCTGAACTGTCCGGCGGCCAGCAGCAGCGCACGGCCATTGCCCGCGCCGTGGTGAAAGACAGCGACATCATCCTGCTCGATGAGCCCTTGGCCAACCTGGATTACAAACTGCGTGAGGAACTGCGCGAAGAACTGCCAAAACTTTTCGCCGGCCGCGACGCCATCGTTGTATATGCCACCACCGAACCATCGGAGGCGCTGCTGTTTGGCGGCAACACGGCCACTATGCATGAAGGCCGCATCACGCAGTTCGGCCCCACGGCCAGCGTTTACCGCAAACCTTCCAACCTCACCTCTGCCCAGGTGTTTTCCGAACCCCCGATGAATACGGCGCATATTACCAAGCGCGGCAAGGACATTATCATTTTCGGCAAGACCAGGTGGCCCGCAGGCCGGGCAGAAAAGACCTTGCCCGATGGCGATTACACAATTGGCATCCGGCCCCACAACATCGCAACCGTTGGCCATGGCAATGCCGTGGGCGCCATCCAGGGCAGCGTGCTGGTGACCGAGCTTTCCGGCTCAGAGAGCATCATCCACTGCGACGTTGCAGGATCAACCTGGATTTCCCAGTCCCACGGCATTCATCCCCACAAAGTTGGAGAAACCGCAAAGCTTTTTGTCGATATCGACCAGTCGCTGTTCTTTGGCGCCAACAATGAGTTCATCGCGTAATGGCCAAGATATCCCTTGAAAACCTCAAGCACAGCTACCTGCCGTTCCCGACCGAGGAGAGCCATTACTCGCTGAAGAAGATGTCGCTGGATTGGGCCGATGGTGGTGCTTACGCGCTATTGGGTCCATCGGGCTGCGGTAAAACCACCTTGCTCAACCTCATTTCGGGCCTGCTCATTCCAACCGAAGGCCGCATCCTGTTTGATGACCGTGACGTCTCCCGCGCCACGCCTGAGGAACGCAACATCGCCCAGGTGTTCCAGTTTCCGGTCATCTACGACACCATGACCGTGTACGACAACCTGGCTTTTCCCCTGCGCAATCGCGGCGTAAACGAAACCGAGATCGACAGCCGTGTCCGTGAAATTGCCGAAATGCTCGACCTCACCAAAACCCTGAAAAACCGTGCTTCCGGCCTTACGGCAGACGGCAAGCAGAAAATTTCCTTGGGACGTGGTCTCGTCCGTTCCGATGTAAACGTGATCATGTTTGATGAACCCCTTACGGTGATTGACCCCCATTTGAAATGGCAATTGCGTTCAAAGTTGAAAGAGCTGCATCAACGCACCCGCCGCACCATGATCTATGTCACCCATGACCAGACGGAGGCGCTCACCTTTGCTG
>JANMKJ010000350.1:0-3566 GCA_031371945.1 Rhodobiaceae bacterium | reverse complement strand
TTGGCTTCCTGGCTGACGGCCCGGATCTTGGCTTTCATCTTCTTGCGATCGCGTAGAACTTTTGACAGGTTGCCCAATGCTTCTGAAAGATTACCGCCTGTCTTGGTCTGAATATTCATAACGATGGAGAGAAAGTTCACTTCCGGCAGCGGCATCCGCTCAACCATGCGTTCCACGCCCTGATCGATTGAAATGCCTATTTTCTGACCTTCGACAATTTCGGCAAATTCCGGACCAACGGGCGGACCCGTTTCGCTTGCGATGATGCGCATGGCATCGTTGACCGGGAGACCTGATTTCAGGCCGCGCACCATGACGTCGATTGCATCAGCAAAGTCGTGCAGGAAAATGTTCTGGCGGCGTGTGCGTACGTACTTCAGGAACCAGCGCGGGAAGCCAAGGAAGCCTACAACTGCAGCGCCAACTGACACATACCAGGCCAACCCCATGAACAACGGTACAATGGCAAATACCACGCCCACCATTACCGAAACCATCCAGAATGTGCGCACCGTGATATCCAGTCCGGACTGGGAGATCAGTGTCCGCAATGTAAGGCGCTTTTTGCGTTGCTTTTCGCGTTCCCCGACCTGGTTTAATGTTTCCTGGATTTGCTTGCGCCGCGAATCCTTGGGATCTTCCATCAAACGGGATTTAAGGGACTGCTTTGCAGGGGTTCTTGCGTTGGACGTAACGGCCTGAATGCGCGATGAAGCCGAGGGACCCACAAACATTGGATAGAGTATGGCAAGTGCCAGACCACCAACGGAAACAGCCGCCATAAACACAAATGCGATTTGCGTAATATCTTCGCCAAAGAGCATGGTTGCAACTATCCTTCAAAAGTCCTGTACAACATATTCAATCGTACAATTTCGATAAATTCTCAGTCCTGCTCGTTACGCATTTCGGCTTTTTCCAAAGCGTCGGCGAGGCGTCGTTCCTCATTGTAGTAACGGGCGCGATCCCAGAAGTGCGGTCGTGCAATGCCGGTTGACCGATGGCGGCCAATGATCTTGCCATTGGCATCTTCGCCAACGATTTCGTAGACGAAAAGATCCTGGGTGATAATTACGTCGCCTTCCATGCCAACCACTTCAGTGATGTGGGTGATACGGCGCGAACCGTCACGCAAGCGGGCCGCCTGCACAACCACGTCAATGGAACCGCAGACCATCTCCTTGATGGTTTTCGACGGCAGCGAGAAGCCACCCATCGTGATCATGGATTCAAGGCGGGAAAGGGCTTCACGCGGGCTGTTGGCGTGGAGTGTGCCCATCGATCCATCGTGGCCCGTATTCATGGCCTGCAGCAAATCGAATGCTTCTGGTCCGCGGACTTCGCCGACGATTATTCTTTCAGGACGCATACGCAGGCAGTTCTTGACCAGATCGCGCATGGTGATCGAGCCTTCACCCTCAAGGTTCGGAGGGCGCGTTTCGAGCCTGACGACGTGCGGTTGCTGGAGTTGAAGTTCGGCGGCATCTTCGCAGGTTATGATACGTTCATCGTGATCGATGTGACCGGTCATGCAATTCAGCAGCGTGGTCTTGCCGGAGCCCGTACCGCCCGAAATCAAAACGTTGCAACGCACGCGGCCAATAATCTCGAGAATGGTCGCCCCTTCTGGCGTAATCGATGCAAATTTCACGAGATCGTTCAACTTCAAACGATCCTTTTTGAACTTACGAATTGTAAGCGCTGGCCCATCAATGGACAGAGGCGCAACAATTACGTTCACACGGGAACCGTCTGGCAGACGGGCGTCGCATATGGGGCTCGCTTCGTCGACCCGGCGGCCGATCTGGCTCACGATGCGCTGGCAAATGTTCAGCAATTGGCCGTTGTCACGGAAGCGGACACCGGTTTGCTGCATTTTACCGCCGACTTCGATGAACGTCAGGTTGGCACCATTGACCATGATATCTGAGATATCATCGCGGGCGAGTAGCGGCTCAAGAGGACCGTAACCCAGAACATCGTTGCAAATATCCTCGAGCAGTTCTTCCTGCTCGGCAATCGACATCACCACATCCTTGAGGGTGATGATTTCGTTGACGATGTCGCGGATTTCGTCACGGGCGGCATCTCGGTCAAGCTGACCAAGCTGGGTAAGATCGATCGCATCAATCAGCGCGTTGAAGATCGTGCTTTTGATATCGTAGTAGTTCTCTGACTTGCGACCCGATATGCCGTGGTCGATCTTGGCAGCCTTTGGTGCAGCAGGAGGAATGGTGGTTGAACCCGGCCGTGCCGCCTGGCCCGAGAACTGTGTGCCGGCGGCTGGTGCGTTGAGATCGGGAATATGACTTGGGATGGCAGCGCCACCGGCAAATGCGTCTGCGCCACCGGAACCAGGTGGAGGTACAGGAATAGCTGTTTTGGGTTGCGCGCCTACGTCGCCTCTTTTGCCAAACATTATTTTTTCCTCATCATTGGCAATTTCTGGAACAGGGACTGAATGCCTGACTTGGCGACCTTCTCTGTTTTCGCATTTCCTGCTAGCGCATCGCTAAACGACGTCAACAACTCGGAAGATTTTGATTTGGGTGCGACTTCAAAAATCATCTTTCCATTGCTCTGGGCTGCACCGAACGACTGTGGGTCGTGTGGAATTATCAATGCGGGTGCTACGCCCACCGCCTTGGCAAAATCGGCCGCAGGTATTTCCGGGCGCTTTGGAACGCCGAACTGGTTGATGATCAGGCGTGGCGGGTTGTCGTTGGTACGAGACGACTTGAGCAACTCAATGATATTCTTGGTATTGCGCAAACTGGCCAGCTCGGGAGTTGCTGTAATAACCACTTCATCAGCATTGAGAAGCGTATGCTTGATCCATGGTGTCCACATATTGGGAACATCGACGATGACGTTGGGAACACTGTTGCGAATAACGCTCAAGATGGTTTCAATGGATGTGGCATCGATTGTCATGTCACGGTCAACGCCGCCGGGACCGCTGAGCAGGCTCAGCTTGTCACCCAGTTTAGTCAACAACCGGTCAAGCAGTGTCGCATCAACGCGGTCCGGCTGATTGAGCGCATCAAGAATTCCGCCAGACGCATCCTGGTTGAAGTTAAGGCCGGCGGTGCCAAAAGCGAGGTCGAGATCGGTGATAACCGTTTCCAGCCCGTTCTTGTTGGACATAGACCAGGCAATGTTGTGAGCCAAGGTGCTTGAACCCACTCCACCTTTTGCACCGACGAACGCAATGATGCGGCCAAGAGGGGCAGACTTGGGATCTTGGAAAAGCCCGGCGATGGTTTCGATCAACTGCATTTGGCCGATTGGCGCCACGAGATATTCACTGACCCCCTGGCGGACCAGTTCACGATAGAGAATGACATCATTCAAATGGCCAATGACTATCACTTTGGTATTCGGCTGGCAGACTTGGGCAAGTTGGGCCAACTCGGCGAGGATGCCATCCCGGGAACTATGCGATTCAACCACGAGCACATTCGGTGTGGGCTGGGAGTGGTAGACTTGAACTGCCGCCAAGATACCGCCCAGCTGGATCGTCACATGGGCTTTTGCCATTCGCCTGTCCATGGCAGCGGACTGCA
>JANMKJ010000330.1:0-3901 GCA_031371945.1 Rhodobiaceae bacterium | reverse complement strand
GGAACGGTTTGCATTACGGTCGCAAGATTGGCGATGGGCATGTGCATCAGGGCTGCTACAAACATGAACGACCCAATCACATCCAGTGTGGATCGCAGCAGCACGCGGCCGGTGAAGATCTGTGGTACATTTCGCAAGATGCCCTGCTGGGCGCCAATGATCATGAGGAAGGCGGATGAAAACAAACCGACCAGGCAGATGATTTGCCCAATGGGAAGGCCAGGCCCCAACAGCTTGATGCAGGTGTCACCCATGACAAAACACGCCGTGGAGCCAATCATCAAAAGCCCGGCCCGGAGCGCGTGGTTGTGGCCAACACGGGTCATGGGGCTTTAGCCGCCGGTAACGCTCATGTGCCGAGATACGGCGGGTTTGTTGTGGCGGCGATCGATGATGAAGTCATGGCCCTTCGGCTTTCGGCCAATGGCCGCATCAATGGCAGTGTTGAGGAGTTCATTGCCCTCTGAAGCACGCAAGGGTGCGCGAAGGTCGGCCGCGTCTTCCTGGCCAAGGCACATGTAAAGCGTTCCCGTGCAGGTGAGCCGCACACGGTTGCAACTCTCGCAGAAATTATGGGTCAGCGGCGTAATAAATCCCAGGCGCCCACCCGTCTCCTGCACTTTCACATAGCGCGCCGGACCACCCGTCTTGTAGGGAATGTCCTTCAGCGTAAACTGCTCCATCAATTGTGCGCGGACGACTGAGAGTGGCAGGTACTGGTCCGTCCTATCGCCATCAATATCGCCAAGTGGCATGGTTTCAATGAGCGTGAGATCCATGCCCTCACCACCGCACCAGCGGATCATGTCGGGAATTTCGGCTTCGTTGACGCCTTTGAGTGCCACCGCGTTGATCTTGATGGCAAGCCCCGCGGCCTGGGCGGCCCTGATGCCGTCCTTGACCTTGGCCAGATCGCCCCACCGGGTGATCTGCTTGAACTTTGCTGCATCCAGCGTATCCACTGAAACATTGATGCGTTTCACGCCATGGGCCACAAGTTCGCTTGCATATCTGGCCAGCTGGCTGCCGTTGGTTGTAAGTGTCAGTTCTTCCAGGGCGCCGGAGCGAAGATGGCGGCCGAGGCCTTCAATCAGCGTCATGATCCCCTTGCGCACCAGGGGCTCGCCTCCCGTGAGCCGCAGCTTTTTCACACCCTTGTCGATGAAAGCCGAGCATAGCCGGTCAAGCTCTTCAAGCGACAGGAGATCCTTCTTCGGCAGGAACGTCATGTCTTCCGCCATGCAATAGACGCAACGGAAATCACAGCGATCCGTGACCGACACACGCAGATAGCTTACATGGCGGCCAAAGGGATCAATAAGGGCTGGATTGGTCATGCCCATAATTTGGGCGCTCGGCTGGTTTCGGTCAAGTGACGGTATTGTTATGACCGCATGCGCGAACCGTCGGGGTCATAAATGGGTCTTGCCACCACCCGGGCCTTGTAAAACACCCCCAAAAGCTCGATTTCGAGCTCGGTTCCATCGGCGGCGCAGGTGGTTGGCACATAGCCCATGGCCATGCTCTTCCTGGCATGGTGGGCATAGCCGCCGGAGCTCACATAGCCGACGCATTTTCCGCCGTGGAATATGGGCTCATCCCCCAGGCAGTCCACATCCTCGGTTTCAACCACGATCGTCACCAGGCGCTTTTGCGGCCTGTCAGCCCGGGCCGCAGCCTTGCCAATGAAATCCGCCGTCTTGTTTAGGGCCACAAACCCATCGAGGCCGGATTCCGCCGCGGTGAAGTCCGGCCGGTAATCCAGGGTCCAGACACCCCAGTTCTTCTCGAACCGCATCGACATCAGCGCTCGGCCGCCATAGAGCTTGAGGCCCAAATCGGCACCCTCTGCCTCCAAAGCCTCAAACAGGCGCATATGGAATTGGTGCTCGCAGTATATCTCATAACCCAATTCACCCGAGAAAGAGACGCGCGCAACGATGGCTGGCACATCCGCCACCACCATGCGGCGGATGTCACGGAATTTGAAAGCAGCGTTCGAAACATCGGCGCGCACCAGTCGCGACAGCAGGTCCCGGGATTTGGGGCCGGAAATCGCAAACCCGTGCAGTTCATCAGTGCGATTGGCATAACTTACACCTGAGGCGGGGAGATGCATTTCAAACCACCGGCGGTGCATTTCCTGGGCGGCGCCTGAGCCAAAGAGCAGGAAGCTGTCGTTACCCATGTTGCCAACCGTAAGGTCGCCATAGAGCTTGCCCTTGGGCGTCAGCATCGGTGTCAATGCAATACGCCCCACCTTGGGCAGGGTGTTGGCCAGCATCACGTCAAGGAATGCCGCGGCCCCGGGGCCTGAAATTTCATGCTTGGCGTAATTGGCAATCTCGATCATGCCCACTGCTTCACGTACTGCTTTAACTTCGTCGGCAATGTGGTGGAATGCATTCGACCTTCTGAAAGTCGGCGTCTCGTGTGCTGCTGCTTTCGTACCGGCAAACCACAGGGCATGTTCGAGGCCAAATGATACACCCATGACGGCACCACGCGCGATGAAACGGTCATGCAGCGACGTGGTTTTCTGCCGGCGCCCCTCCGGCAGCGTTTCATTGGGGTAGGTGAGGCGAAAGCGCCGGGAGTAGTTTTCGCGCGATTTGATGGTACCCCAGTCCCTCGTGGCGAAGGCCCCGAAGCGGGCCACATCCATGCCCCACACATTAATGCCGGGTTCGCCGTTGATGATCCATTCCGCCATGCACAGGCCAACGCCGCCACCCTGGCAAAAGCCCGCCATGACACCAACGGCGGTCCAGTAATTGCGCAAACCAGGCACCGGACCGATGAGCGGATTGCCATCCGGCCCAAAGGTGAAGGGACCATTCACCACCCGTTTGATGCCTGCATTGGCAAGGGCCGGCATGCGGTCAAAGATAATCTCCAGTCGCTCGGAAATCCGCCCAAGGTCGTCAGGCAAAAGTTCCGCGCCGAAATCCTGTGGCGTGCCCTCCACCGCCCAGGCCTTGGGCTGCAGTTCATAGGTGCCGTACAGCAGGCCATCATGCTCCTGGCGGGTATAGGTGTTGCCTTCATAGTCAACGGTCACCGCCACTTCCTTGCCATGGTCGCGCACCTCAGGGATGGTTTCGGTGATGATGTAGTGATGCTCGAAGGGCTGCACCGGTAAATCAATGCCGGCAAGCCTGCCCACTTCACGCGCCCACAGCCCACCCGCATTGACGACGACCTCGGCATTTATGGTTCCAAGCGGTGTCACCACGTTCCAGGTGCCGTCGGGCAACGGATTGGTTTCAATCACCGGGCACTCACGGTGGATTGTTGCACCATAATGGCGCGCTCCCTTGGCATAGGCGTGGGTCACTCCCGATGGGTCGACATGCCCGTCCACCGGTTCAAACAGGGCGCCCACATATTTTGTGGGGTCAATCAGAGGATTCAGGTCCCTTGCGTGTTCAAGCGAGATGAAGTCCGAATCGAGACCCAGATACCGCGCCTTGGCACGCTCCTGTTTGAGATAGTCATAGCGTTCCGGGGTGGAGGCGAGATAAATGCCGCCAGGTCGGTGGATGCCGCAGGATTGCCCCGTCAGGTCTTCCAGTTCCTTGTAGAGATTGATGGTGTAGCCCTGCAACCGCGCGATAATGGAATCCGAGTTGATGGTGTGGATGATGCCTGCGGCGTGCCACGAAGAACCCGATGTGAGTTCCTTGCGCTCCAGCAACACCACATCCTTCCAACCCATTTTGGCCAGGTGATAGAGGATGGAGCAGCCGACAACGCCACCCCCGATGACCACGACCTTTGCATGAGATTGCATGGAGAACCCTTTGAGTATTTCAGGCAGTGTGAAGGAATGGCGCAATAATTGTCAAATGCGGAAACGACATTCTTCATCCACGGTACTTTTCACTGGTGTTTTTTTGGC
>JANMKJ010000308.1:0-9915 GCA_031371945.1 Rhodobiaceae bacterium | reverse complement strand
GGTGGTGGCGGTAACGGTGGCAACGGAGACGGCAATAAAGGCAAAGGCCCACGTGGCCTCCGCTAATTAAACCCGATCCGCGTGAGGGAGAGTGGTCTCAAGGGAGCTCACTTTCCCTCCTTTTGCAACTGATCATCGCCTACCCCGTGGGAAAATGCTTTCAATTGTGTTTGAAGCCCGTGGCGAAACCAACCTGGTTTCACGCAACGCTTTAGAGGTGGCCTACCTGGAAACCCGCAATTCGAGTAGGTTTTGGGCAATTTTGCTGAAGGCTGCACTAAGCTGCGAAGAATTCGACGCCGTTATGCGGTGGGCACTGTCGGTGGCGCAGGAATTCATCAGGGCAACGCGTTGGGCCACGCTGGTATCAAGTTCAAATTCGATGGTATAGACTTCAATGCCTGCAGCTTTGATGGCCGCGCACATGGCGGTTGATTGGGTGTAGGAGTTGCCATTCGTTGCCGCACAGTCGATATGGTCACTGTCGGTACCACTGCCACTCACGGTAGGGTTGCCTGAAATTACGCCATTGCAATAGCCGCTGTTATACTCGGCGTCGGTCATGAGTATCATTATCTTGTACAGACGCTGCCCCGGGGTGGGATAGGCCGCAGGCACATTCTCTCCAGTCCACAGACCAAATTTTGGCGAGAGCGCATACCACCCCCAGCCTATGCCGACTTGTCCTGCAGTAGAGCCGCCAGCAACCATGGAATCAATTGTCGCCTTGAGATTGGTCGTGTTGCTGGTCAGGGCTCGCATTTGACTGGCAAGACACGGATTGCCGGATGCAGGGTAGTGACGACCCACCGGATTGGAACTCACGGCCACATCGGCAAATTTGTTCGCTCCCGTGCGTTCGCTCACGCAGGTTGAAATCGCGTAGGTGCGATTGCTGTTGGAGGGGTTCTTGAACGTGAAGTTAACCGAACCTGGTGTCGTGCTCGTGCCGGAGGCAGGAGTGCCGCGAACAGAGTTGGCAAGCGATCCGACATTAACGCCATTACTATAGGGGATAACAGCCACTTTCGAATAATAGGGAACGGTTTCCTGCCAAACAACGGTATCGACAAAGTCGTTGGCAGCCTCCTTCAGATCGGCCATTTTTGTGCCTGATGCCATGGATGCGGTATTGTCCAGCACGAGAGCAACTTCCACGCTGTTGCCAGCCTTCTTCACTTCAGCAGATACGGGAATATCGAGGCTTGTAATGCCTCCAACACTCATGAACCAGGTTTTCACTTTGGCTGTGCCGGTGACTTCCACGCGGTCTGCGTAGTTTTTCAGGTCAAATTCCGTAATTTCAGCGTCACCCGTATTGGTGTAGTTTCGATCAAGGTAGACCCTGGCAAGGGTCTTCATTTCTGCGTCTGTCTTGCCGGAAAGCGAAGCTGCAAAGAGCGCTGAAGAATCCAGTGCTGCGATCAAGTTGCCTTTGGCATTTGCCACGCGCGAGTAATCGATGGCTGAACCTGCCGCCAGAAAAATGGGAATGGCCGAGAGGCCGAATAAGATACCGACATTGCCCCTCTGGTTCCTGCAAAACATCTTTGCCTTGCCGACCAACATCGACAACGTGGATTCGGTTGACTTGTGCATAGGGGCCTCTTTCCTGGAATACTAAACTTATAAGTGTGGTATCGGAAAGACATGTCATTCTGATTGAGTGAACTCGTCACCGGGTGATAAACTGTCAGAATTACGGTAATTGTTCGGTTATGCTTAACCAAAACTGAAGAATACGTAACGAAACGATCGCCACTCCCGATCTCAACCGCCAATACTCCCCACTGATGCGGATCAGTGTGCCCACACTGCAAAAGTGCCACAACTCGACGTGACCGGCTTGGCCGTGCCTGTCAAAGGTGTGTTGGGTACCAGTAACGACTCGCGAGGCCAATCCCCTCACAACCCCTGCGGCCCGCGGGTCTTACCCAAGCCAAACTGCCAGACAGCCACTCGACGGTCGGCGAAAATATCACACATGTGGTTTCGTGCGATATGTGCTAATATAGATCAGCATGCATAATTTCTAATTGGTTACACATTCTTGACTTAAGCCATTTCGAGTCAAGTACCAATGGTGATTTGCTGATGACCAAAGTTGAATTGCCATTGGTAAAGAAGCTCGGGGCATTTGTAGCCCTTTCCGGGCTCGAGCTTTCGGTGCTTGAGGCCATCCCTAAACGAATAAAGACGATTGGCTCGGGACGAAATTTAATAGCTGAAGGACAATTGGGCAGGGCCGCATTTATCCTGGCGGATGGATGGGTGTGCTCTTACAAGTCTTTGCCTGGCGGGCACCGGAAAGTGGTAGATTTCCAAATTCCGGGAGATTTTATCGGATTGCGTAGCGCACTGCTCCGCACCCCTGACCACAAATATAAGGCATTGACGCGCGTCAAAGTGGCGGAAGTTGCGGCAACCGATTTGGTGGACGCCTTTATTGCAACACCACGACTGGCGACGGCCGTTCTGCTGGCGGCATCACGGACCGAGGCTACCGTGGTTGATCTTCTGGTCAATACCCGCCGTCGTAGTGCTGTTGAGCGAACGGCGCATTTTCTATTACAACTCTATGAGCGACTAAGATTGGTGGGACTCGCCACTCCAGACGGATACGTTTGCCCCCTGTCGAACCACCTCTTGGCCGATGCGTTGGACCTGACAGTTGTTCATTTCAACGACGTACTGGGTGAACTCAAAGACAAGGGCCTTTTGAAGTTCCGGGAAGGTAAAGTCATTTTTGATGATTTGAAGAGTCTTGCGACCCTGGCGTCATTTGATATTGCTTCCTTCGACCACAAAAATCCGTTGCTAAAGTAGAATCCCGCGAGGTCGATTTCCTCTATCCTTTTGTTGGTTGTCGCTTACCTTGCTCTCAAGTTCATTTTTGGTCTCGACTTGATGGATTTGATAAATGGCAGAACTGTCCAGCAGCCCTCCTCCACAACTCGTTCAGAAATCCATAGTCCCGCCGCCCCGGTTAGCGAGGCAAATTAGAAAAGTGGATGGTGACGACTTCGCACACTGAGTCATAGCGTTGTCGGTGGTGCAAACTCGGTGCGACAAATCGATTTTCAAGTGTAGTTTTTTACACTCATCTTGAGGAAGCACCGTTCCGATAGTTAACTTTACACTCGCCGGAATTGACCCTATTGGTCGATTCCGGGAAATGTGAAGAGTGGGCCATTTCCCTAACGTACAGCATAGGGGATGTGTTGATGTTTCGATTGGGAGCAACTGCTATTGCATTGATATTCTGTGTGGGTAATTCACAGGCGAACCAAGCAACTCACACAGCACTCCCTGAGATGTTTACAGGCTCCGCTTTTCAGGCCACTCCGATCAGCCCGCCTCTGGACCCAGATAAGCCGAATAACCAACGCGAAATCTCCTCAACACCCCCCGTGGGATATGTGAAATTTTGTTCTACGGGGGCGGCTGAATGCAAAGCCAGGGGCACCAGCGAACCGGTGGCATGGGGCAGCGATAAGTGGAAAGAGCTTTTACGGGTTAACAGCGCCATCAACCACCAAGTCGAATCGGTCAGTGATCTGGTCTTGTACGGTGAAAAGGAGCGCTGGGCCTATCCCATTGATAAAGGTGACGGCGAAGACATTGTCTTGCTGAAAAAGAGAACATTGATGGAATTGGGCTTTTCCGTTGCCGACCTTCTCATTACCATCGTACGTGACGAAAATGACAAGGGACACGCGGTTCTTTCGGTAACCACCAATTTGGGTGACTTTATCCTGGATAATCGCCGAAACACTGTGCGCATTTGGAGCGCCACCGATTATAAATTCATAAAGCGACAGTCCCACACCGATCCGCTTCATTGGATATCATTGGACAACAAGCCATCGCACGGCCACGATTTATCCACCCTGCCACGCACGTAATGTAAGCAATGGACCGGGACACTTAGCCCCGGCCGTACTGGCTTGGCCATCTTCGAGAATGGGGAAAGTGAATTCCGGCAAATGGCGTCCGAAGTGATCCTGACGGCCTTCATCTTGACCAGAATATCGCAAGGTGAGAGGTGAGGTAGGTTCTTTTTTGGACCTTTGTTACTCGAACTGGCTCAAGGCTGAAATCGACCAATCATTATTTGGGTGTAGTGACCTTTGTATTGGTGATTATCGTGATCGCGCTGTTGATGTGGTAGTCATGGCAGAGCAGGCAGTCCTGTCGCGCCAGGCCTCTGGTATGGCAGGTCTGGCATTTTTCCTTACTCACAGCTGCAAAGTTTGACGAAAATTTTTGGGCATTCCGTCCCTCATAACTCTTTAAATAGGTATCGCCCCCTTTCAGCTGATGGCAACTTACACAGCCTTTGCCGTCCATGATGGCAAAATGCGGCTCGTGGAGGAACTTGGTAAACCGCCCCTGTTTGTCCGCAATGGACGCAGGCGAAAAATTGACAGCCAACCCTCGCCCCTGGATTTCATCCACGCTATGGCACTTTGTGCATAGGCCTGGAGCGTCTTTTTTTGCCAGGTAAGCGAAGACTTGTGAGGCCAAATCGGGCGCTCCCTTGCTAGAGGAAGAGTCCACGAGCGTAAGCCATGCATGAAGGAATTTGTCCTTGTGACCGACCGGACTGTAGTAGATCGTATAATCCTGCCGGTACCAGCCGCCATAAACTGCCCAGCTTTCAGGGTCCACGACGCTTGCGGGCTCGGGCTCAGGCACGATCCCGGAGAGTGATTTGGCATTGGTTGGCAGGGGTACCAATTGTTTTTGCTTCTGGTCATTTTGCGATGGCGGAGCCTCGGCAAGATTCTTGTCTGGAAAAAGAAGATCATCGAATTGGCTGACTTCCCCGCTATCAGGTCGCTGGGCTTGAGCGGCGACAGGTTGTGGGATTTCTGCACAACCCTCTTTTGGGGTTACAACCTTTTCAGTGTTCGCCTTTCGCACCCGCGTCTCCGCTGCCTCACGCAATTTTTTCTTCTTGGCCCCTTCCGCAAGGCCCTTTATGGCGCGCGGTGTGCCATTTGGCAGTGGCAAACGACCCTTGACGGCAGCAATTGCTTCTTCGTCAACAGAATCCAACTCTTCAATGGCATCGGGTTTTTGATCCACCTCAGCCGAAGCTTCGTCCGCCTCTTCGATTGTCGTATCAACTGGCTCGTCGGTGCACGGCGTATTCTCAATGCTGGTAACCTCCGGCTTTGGCTGCTCTTCGGCAGGCAACTCTGCCGGTGGGGCCTCCGCATCGGGACTCTTCAATGCGGTGGGAGGATGCACCTTGCTTTGCTGCCCCGGGTTCCCACGACCGGATATTTCCGATGAAAGGTTGGGCAGCCACTCCTTCTGGGCTGCCAGGACAACATCCAGGGGAAGCCCCGCCGTGAGATCTGCAAGGCGTGCTGCACCAGGCTTCAGTCCGTTTCCCACCTGAACGTCCGCCATGACATCCGATATTTTGCCCTGTGTCAGCGTAGAAAACAAACCTTTGATTTCCCAGACAAGATTGGCCACGGCCGTGAGCTGATCGTCGGTTGCGCCTGAAAGGTCTTGCAGGTTTATGCCATCGATGGACTTGAGGACAGCGCGCCCCTGTTCATTTCGGCTGATCAGCACCTTCATGAGCGGCGTGATCACTGCGTCTGACGCTTCGGGCCAGTCACCAATGTTGTCAATCCGTTTCGACAGGGTTTCCAAATCCAGTCCCGGCAGGGTGAGGAAGGCAACACCCTTCGGGCTTCCCGCCCGCTCCTTGCCGGTTATCTGGTCCAGATGGCACGTGGCGCACGTCTGGTCAAACGGTGCCACAGCCATCAAACGCCTTTCCCCATTGCTGTTATGACACGCAGCGCACGTGGTGGGTACAACCTTTGTTGGGTTGTTTTTCGAGAATGCGGCGAAATGTTTGCTGAAATGAGCTGTGTGGTCGTAGATGATACGTGTACGCCGGGAAAATGGATAGCTGTCGAATTGTGGATGCTGCCCGTCAAACCTGTCAAATTTTCGAACGTGACAGGTGTGGCATCTTTCGTTGCTGATTTTCTTCAAGTTGAAATTGACACCCTGGTGTTCCTGGTGGCACGTGGCACAAAAGACGCCATTTGGCGATGCTGAACCCACGGGGAAGACGATATTCAGGGCCTGCTCAGAAAACCGGGCATGCACATTACTTTTCTTTTCCTTCAGTTTTTCCGTGCTTCTGCGAAGCACTTCAAGTGGCGCACTGTGCGCGTTGAAAGCCGAACTCGGCATCTGATGGCAGGAGAGGCACGCCAGACTGTCCGCCGGCTGATCGACGGACGTGAGGCGGTGAAGCCAACTCAATTTGCCGATACCAGCGGCGGAATGGCAGGAACTGCAGTTTGCAATCGTGCTGTGGCCGCTCGTCAGCGGTCCCGGCATTAAAAATCCTAAATTCACCGAATAAGACGCAAACAATGTCAGGCAGACAACGGTTGCAAAGGCGACGAGCACTGCGAAACGTTGGCGTCCAGAAATGGTGCTGACCCAAGATAGCATCACCACAAACCTGACGAAAACGAGTAAGCAACGACGATGTGCACAACTGTCAGAATAAGCAGCGAATAGGTGATGGGCACGTGTACGAACAGCCAGCCTCTCGACAGACCAAGGCTCACTTGCGTAAAATCAAGCCGATCCTTTTCAATTGCCAGGGTTTTCAGTGTGGCAAGCTTCGCTTTGCCCGGCTGATCGACGTAGCGTGCCAAATTGTCGATGGCGTCGGTAAAAAGTGAAAGGTGGCGCTGCGAACCGACGAGATGGCCAAGGACGTTGGACCTCCTTTCAAGGAATGCCATTGAATCAGTTTCGCAAAATTCTCTGATCCATCCATCGTAGGGTAGTTCCGGTAGATCCACGTTAGGGCTAGTCGCATTTGATGCAGCGGCAATGGCAAGCATGGACTGTCGAAGCTCAGCGCGGAGCGCCGGGATGCGGCTCAAGCTGACCGAAGCGTCTATTGGGCGCTTCGCCTGCGTGAGCCACAGAAGGTAAGTGCCAAACATGCCACTGGCTGAGACGAGGACAAAGCTCATCCACAGGATCCATTCAAAGCCACTGTCGGGTAAAGAAAAGTCCGAGTGTGAGATAAAACCAACGACGATCAGGTAGCCTACAAACACATGAATTTTCCGCCAGCGCAGCCATGATTTTGGTGAAAGTCCAACAGCTTTGGACACGTGAAAGAGAATTTGGATCAGCATTCCGCCGACAATGAGCCAACCGTCGAAATAGCGGGGATCTCGTAGCCCATTGCCGTAGACCCAAACCAGGAAATACAAGCCGCCGGAAATGGCGACAAGGAAGACCCACCAAGCCAGCTTGCCAGCAATATGGGCCGCAGCTGCTGGCCTTTCCATTCCGAATGCGGTGAAACTGGGCAACGTCACGCAAACCTCATCAAATCCAATATGAAGACTGTCTTCAATTGATCTCCCCGGCTTTTCTCGCCTTGCCCAGGAATTTGTCAGGCCCCGGAATGAGGCTATCGAGTGCCTGCAGTGTGCTGCCGTCATATTTTTTCAAAATCAATGTAACCTGCTGCGAGATCCCATCGGCTGCGGCAGTCAAATTCTTATCATTTCTCAATTGGAGCCCGGCCGAATGGGAGAGTTGCACCATCGCCGCAACTTCGGGAACGTCTGGAATAACCTTTGCGGCAGCGGCAAGCTGATTGCGGGCCTTATCCACGCGCTTTGCCATCTCGAAGGCATAGGTCCGCCTTGCGGTGGCGTCTCCGATGGCGCGCAGGCCGACTTCAAGTTCGACGCCAAGGCCAGCGAGATACATCAAACGCTTGCGTGCGGGAGTGGCAAGCTGGTTTTCTGCGCCCTTTGAATACCAGGTGTTGTGCCTCACCTCGCCTTGAGACCACGACACCAACTCGAAGGCGCTGCCATGCTTGTGACCGCCCTTGTTCACCAGTTCTTCCTGCGGCACCACATGACAGCTGTAGCAATTCCTGGCCAGTTGCTGAAGCATGTGCGGGCGGATCATGCCTTTCGATTCAGCCAGCTTCCACCGCGCCGCTTCCTCTGCCTTGGTTTCGGTTGTTGCTGTCTTGCCACTGAAGCTATTGTGGATCTTTAGCCAATCACGGGCCGCTCCATGGCAGGATTC
Organism: Rhodobiaceae bacterium; assembly: GCA_031371945.1. Lineage (GTDB taxonomy): Bacteria > Pseudomonadota > Alphaproteobacteria > Rhizobiales > Aestuariivirgaceae > Aestuariivirga. The sequence goes on along the minus strand of JANMKJ010000308.1, from coordinate 1,800 downwards.
GCAGGAAATTCCGGCCGCAACGTCAGTCCCGCTGTCATTGCTCTGGACGGTAAAATGGCAAGACTTGCAGGGGTCTTCCAGCTTGATGCGCCTCACCCCCATTTTCTTTGCAATTGTATTGCCTTCCGGATTCCGCGGCATGTCTCGAAAGGTTTTGTAATGATGGGTCAGCTTCCAAGCTGCTGCCTCTTGCTTGTGACATTCGGCACAAGCCGCCGGACCAACAATTTTCGCCGGATCCGACGCAATCGCCCGTTCTATCAAGGTGCCTGATGGTAACACCATGCCCAGGATCAAAAGCAGGATGGACCAAAACATGGTCCATACCCCCAATTTGATTGGTACAATTCCAATTGCCTTCCGTATAGCACGTAATCCTTCGCCTTCGGTGGGCCATCCCCTTATGCAAGCGCCACGTGGTTTGACACCTCCCCATGGCTAACGTTATTGGCTGGAGCAAAAAATGGATCCGCGTAGCAGACCGCATCGACGTTGGCAGCGATTGATTTTACCTGATCCACCATGCCAGGAGCGCCACACACATAAAGAATGTCACTTGGCTCAAGTGGGGGTAGAAAATCGGTGAGCCGACCGCATTGTATCTCATCCGTCCAGCTCTGCGGCGTGCCACACACGGGCACAACAAAAACATTTGGGAATTTCGCCAGTTTGGCAAGCGCTGGCCACATATAGAGTGACTCAATGGTCCTGCCGCCAGCAACAATCATTATCATTCGCTCGGGCTGCTCACGAAGGGCCGCGATTGCTATTGCCCAGATTGGCGCAAAGCCAGTGCTTGAAGCAACCAAAATCAGGGGACCTTGCAGATTGGGCCGAAAATGTGCCGATCCAAAGGGTCCGGTCAGTTCTACCCTGTGACCTGGCCTGATGCCCTTTCCAAGCGACGGTGTTACCCGCCCGGCCTTGTTGCGCTGGACATGCAACCAAATTGATCGACCGTTCAGCTTATCACCCTTGTCCCGCACCGGGTGCGATAGGCTGAAGGGCCGGTTGGGATATCCCTGGAAACCCACAAGAACATATTGGCCTGGAAGATAGGGAAGTGCATGATCAGTTTCGATTTCAACCTGCACCACCTCGTTAGAAAGCGGCACCAATGACATAAGTGTGCCGCTGACAATGCGAGCATTCCCGTTTTTTGCGTCTTCAAAGTTTGCATCGCCAATGATTCGGCATTGGCAGGCGTGAACAATTCCAGGTTCGATGCCTGCCCCGCCCGCCACTTTTCCTGACATGACCCGCACACAGCACGTGCCGCAGTGACCCATCCTGCAATCATGAGGTAAATCAACACCATTTGCCAATGCTTCATCGAGCAGCAATTCCCCGTGGCGCGCTCGAAAGCTTTGTCCATTGATGGATATCCTATGGCGTCTCTGTTCCATTCAGCTCCCTCTTTTGTCTTGGAGTATCGACCTCGAAAAAAGTCTGTTTTGCGGCGACAATCGGGCAAGAAAAATTTTCCGGCGTAAGTAGCGAGTCATCGCGATGCCAAATGGCGCGCTTGGAAGAGAACTAATTGGCGGAATCTTTTGAAAAAATTTATCGAAATGAACTTTTCTGTGGCGGACATACGATGGCCTTTTTCTGCGGACAGTATTACTCATTCATCAAAATAGAGATGCCCGGTCGGTGATCTCTGGATTGATGAATGTTGGGGCGGCCCACTCAAGGAATGTGAGAGGGCGATGAGCGGTTTAAAAAGTTTCGTGAATCTTTGCCTTGCGCTGTCCGGCATTTTGCTGATGGCCGCTGCAGGTGAGCAACAGTTCCTTGCAA
>JANMKJ010000222.1:0-4933 GCA_031371945.1 Rhodobiaceae bacterium | reverse complement strand
CTGCACAATCCATTTATTGCCCGTGAACGTCTGGAGCACGATCTGCCTGTGCGGGAACACACCTACAAAGCCCACAAAGTGATTTTCCGGGTCGAGGCCGATGCTTTGATTATCGTTCGCATACTTTCAAACCGTCAGAATTGGCCGGATTATCTATGATAGCTGCAAAAGAGATTCATTACAGAGGCCCAACGCTCATTGATGTGGACGAACTCTCTCGGCTTCACGTTCTGTGTTGGCAACAGGCATATGCCACACTTCTGCCAACAGAATACTTGCGCGATTTGTCAGTTGAGCAAAGGGCTGCCAACTGGCGGAGAACAATTGCAGACAGTGAAGTATTTGTTGAGCTTGCATGCCTTGGAGATCGGATTTTGGGCTTTGTATCAGCGGGGCCGGCGCGCCCGGAAGCACTGAAATATGGGGATGGTGAGATTTACGCTATCTATCTTCATGCCGATTTTTACAATAGCGGCATTGGTGGAAAGCTGTTGACGGCAGCGCAACATTTTTGGGCCTCCAACAACGGCAACTGTCTCGTCGTGTTTTACATCGCTGACAATGTTCGCGCCGGAAATTTCTATAAATCCAAAGGCGGTATATCTGTGCATGACGGAATTTATGAGGTTGCGGGCGTTTCCGTTGCGGAGAAAGGCGTCGTGTTTAGGTCGCCCCAATGTAGTCTGAATATTCAAGTTACTCCATGAACCATCCGTGGCTCACGATGAGTGACTGGCCGGTCAGTGCATTGGTTGGGAATGATGCAAAGAGGAAAGCCACCTCGGCTACATCCTCCACGGTGGTAAATTCATGGTCGACGGTACCTACCAGCATGACCTTGTTAATGACATCCTGCTCCGAAATACCAAGCTCCTTGGCCTGTTCGGGGATCTGTTTTTCAACGAGCGGGGTTCTTACAAAGCCGGGGCAGATGACGTTTGAACGCACCCCGTGCGCTGCACCTTCCTTGGCGATCACCTTGGACAGGCCAATGAGGCCATGCTTGGCGGTTACATAGGCTGACTTTAACGGCGAGGCTTCCTTGGAATGCACCGAGCCCATGAAAATGATGGATCCCGATTTCTTTGCGTACATGTGTGGCAGGCAGGCCTTCGAGGTCAGGAATGCGCCATCAAGGTGGATAGAAAGCATCTTCTTCCAGTCGTCAAAAGGATATTCCTCCATTTTGTGAACAATCTGGATGCCCGCGTTTGATACGAGAATATCAACCCCGCCCCAGGCAGCGACGACGGCCGCTACGCCCACATTGACCGCGGCTTCATTGGTTACATCCATCACCACGCCCATGGCCTTGCCCGGGCCTTTGGCAGTCAATTCGCGTGCAACCGCGTGGGCGGCATCGATGTTGAGATCGGCAATGGCAACCATTGCGCCTTCGCTCACAAAGCGCTGGGCGATGGCCTTGCCAATGCCACTGGCGGCACCGGTGACGATGGCAATCTTGTTGGTGAGGTTCATGAGCGTGGCTCCTTGATAGGTGGTGCAAGATAATCGTGAACGACTTCGCCGAGCCCCAGTGTCAGGTCGGCCAGAATGTGGGTGGCGGAAAGCACTTCGAGAACTGGCAACTCGGCAACGGGTGCCAGTGCATGGTCAAAGAGCTCAAGACCTGCGGGGCCTTCCCAGGCGCCTTTCACCGTAATGTCGGTGAGGAAATAGCGCACCAGCTCACAAATGCGTGGCGTGCAGTCCACATGGGGAATGATTTTGAGCAGGTAGCCGGGTGCGGCCATGCTGGTTGCGATTTTGCCCGCATCAAGGGCACGGTGCTTGTAGCCCATGGTAGCGTTGGCCACGCGAATGCTGCCGTAGTCAAGCGTGCCAACGAGAGTGTCTTTTTCAGTGCGCAACTTTGGCTCGGCAAGCTTCTTGGGAAAGCCCCAGATTTCACGACCGCCAGCGATGGGTGCATCATCATTGAGATACATTGAATGGACATAGCTTCCGGCTTCGCCCTTGAATGTCACTGGAATGACCTGGCCGGATTCGGTGTAGTTTCCAAAGCCGGTTGAATCCGGCATGCGGATGAACTCGTATTTGACAATGGCCTCGGTGAATTCAAGGGGGGCAGGGATCACGGCGCGCAGCGCTGCGGCATCAGTGCGGTAGCTGATGATCATGTATTCGCGGTTTATGAAGCGGTAGGGTCCCCGCGGATAGCTCGGGCTGGTAAGCGGCATGGCAAACGCGGTTTTGGCAACGAGTGCGTCATTCATGGGCGGGCTTCCTTGTGAGATCGAAGGTCTTCATGCCGTGCTTGGGGCGCTCGCGGTTGCGCCAGGCGGTGTGGTTTAGGGAGTGCTCAACATCCCGGTGACCCGCCTGCCAATGTTCCTCGACACTGAGCCTTGAGAACTCATAGTCCTTCGACTGGGATTCCGGTGCAGTGGGGCGGTTGATGAGATGCATGACGGTGATCGCGGCTTCATGGCCTTTTTCCATCAAAATCGCGGCATCGGGATCGGCACGCAACTCCTCGGGCAACTTGGCATAGAGATTTCGTGCTGCCTTGCGCAGGCGCTGGGTTTCCAAGGCGGCGGTGGTGTTCAACCTCGTGCGGCTTGAGAAACGAATTTCCTTTTCACGCTCGGCAGCTTCCAGAATGGTTTTTGGGACCAACCCCCGCGCTGAAAAGAGATCAACCTGGAAAATGCAAAGGTCGTGGTTGTCGCCAGCTTCATCAATCACATATTGCAGGGGGGTGTTAGAAACGATGCCGCCATCCCAGTAGGGTTGGCCGTCGATCACCACTGGTGGAAACCCCGGCGGCAACGCGCCACTTGCCATGATGTGGTCGGCTGTGAGTGTGTCTTTGGCCGTATCGAAGAATTTGAAATTGCCCGATTTGACATCGACGGCCCCAACACTTATCCGCTTGCCACTGCCATTGAGAATTTTGAAATCAATGAGTTCCCCCAGGGTTTGTCGCAATGGGGCGGTGTCGTAAAAGCTCATTGCACCGTCAGTGCCTGGTGATGCGAAGGCAGGGGGCGGAAAACGCGGACTGAAGAAACCGGGAATGCCAAACAGGGTGGTGAGCCAACTGCTGGTTTCATTGAATAGTGACCGGCCGTGCGCGCCCGGAAGGAAGGAAGCTCCTTGCAGGCCGGAGGAGACCCGGTCCCAAAAAGCACGCAGTTTCGTGACGCGATTTTCGGGCGTGTTTCCGGCGATAATGGCCGCATTAATGGCACCAATGGAAATCCCGGCTATCCACTCGGGTTCAAGGCCTGCGGTTGCCAGGGCTTCGTAGGCGCCTGCCTGATAGGCGCCCAGAGCGCCCCCGCCCTGCAGGACCAGAATTTGTTTTTCCGGTCGCTGTTGCATTTCAACAACATACGCCTTTGCGGGAGGGAATGCGACTTAATTTTTTGTTGGAATTGCCAAGGGCCGGACGTGACTCATCGCCGCGTTTTAATCGGGTGCTTGCGGGGGGTCCCGGGCTTGGCTACACGTGATAGACAGATTCACGGGGTTTTGAGGGAAATTTGACATGGCAGACCATTCTTCCGACAGCGCTTCCAACGGCATGGCCGAGCATCGCAGAACCTATGAAGGTTTCCTGACTGGCGCTGTTGCACTTTCGATCATTTGCGGCTTCGTTCTGGTGGCGCTGGTGGATTTCCGCTTCGTTGACAGCCACAATGTGTTGATTGGTTTCGGCGGATTGATTGCAGGCATTATTACCGTGTTGATTGACGCCCGCACGGGCGGCAAATGGGCCCTGTCTGGCGGACTGCTGGTGCTGTTCGGTCTCTTCAGCGCGTTCATGCTCTCATAACAGGCAATCATAGACATGAAAATTGCGGTTCTTGCGGAAGGTAAATCGGGAGAACGCCGCGTTTCGGCATCGCCTGATACGGTGAAGGCCTATATAAAAAAGGGCCTGAGCGTTGGTGTTCAGGCTGGTGCCGGAGACGGTGCCCACATCTCCGATGAGGCTTACGTCGCAGCCGGTGCCACGCTGATCAAGACCGATGCGGGTTTAAAGGATGCCGACATTATCCTCTCGGTGCGGCGTCCGGCGGATGCAGTTCTCAAGAATTTGAAAAAAGGTGCGGTTGTTGCAGCTGGGCTTGACCCCTATGGTGACCGCAAGGCGCTTGATGTCCTGGCCAAGTCTGGACAGATATTTTTTGCCATGGAACTGATGCCGCGCATCAGCCGGGCGCAATCCATGGACATTCTCTCGTCACAGTCCAACCTCGCGGGCTACAAAGCGGTGATTGATGCGGCAGCACAGTTTGGCCGCGCCTTTCCCATGATGATGACGGCGGCAGGAACCGTGCCACCAGCCAAGGTGTTTGTCATGGGTGTGGGTGTTGCTGGCCTCCAGGCCATTGCCACTGCGCGCAGGCTGGGAGCGGTTGTGTCAGCAACGGACGTGCGCAAGGCCACCGAAGAACAGGTAAAAAGCCTTGGGGCCAAATTCGTATTTGCCGATGTGGCGGATGCCGCAACATCAGGCGGTTATGCCAAGGAACTATCAGCTGAAGACAAGGCAAAGCAGGCGGCTCTGGTTGCCGAGCATATCAAGAACCAGGACATTGTGATTACCACAGCCCTTATTCCCGGGAGGCCAGCCCCGGTGCTGGTTTCCAAGGAGATGGTCGATACCATGAAGCCGGGTTCGGTGATTGTGGACTTGGCGGTGGAACGTGGCGGCAACTGCCCGTTGTCGAAACCTGACCAGATAGTGGATTACAAAGGGATTTCAGTTATCGGCACAGTCAATCTTGCAGGCAAGCTTGCCGGCAATGCCTCGCCCCTGTTTGCCAAGAACCTCGCCAATTTCCTTGATCTTATGATAGCGCCCGATGGCACGCTGAAAATCGATTATGACGATGAAATCATCAAAGGCACATTGATTGCCAAAGACGGTGCCCTCGTTCACCCCATGTATAAGGCATAG
>JANMKJ010000201.1:0-3091 GCA_031371945.1 Rhodobiaceae bacterium | reverse complement strand
TAAAGTTGGGTTTGCCGAAGTAGATTTGGCCATCGGCTTCCACAAAAACATCGTCCACAGGGTTGGTCAACGTGAGGGCCAGCATGGGTTCGCCGGCACGGACCTCAATGCGGGCCTTGCTTACAATGCTGCCGGCCACTGGAACCCGATTTTGCCAGGTTTCCAGCACTGCACCAGAATTGATTGCACCGAGCAGCAGTTCACGTTGAACCTTGACTGGAATGCACACGTTGTTGCAGACCGCGAAAAACATGTCGAGTTTCAAAAGCGGTGGTTCGGCTGGATTTTTGGGAACTATCGCGAGCGGAAACAGCACCCTGTCATGGTAGCCAATGGCATCACCGCTGGCGTCGTGAAAGCGGGTTGGAACCGGCAGTGCGACGTTTACCGACTCCACATTCGCCGAGCCTTGCCATTCAAATCGTGGTGGAATACCCGCATCACCCGGAATGCGCCAATAGGTTTTCCACCCCGGCTCCATTTCAATCAAAATGCCAGCTTGCCAAACCCCATTTACCATGCCGCCCGAAATCAGCGACATCTCATAGGGCTGCGACACCGCAGCGCGCGCTGCAACGGGGAGCCATGCCAGGGTGGCAAGGTGGAACAAGGCAAGTCGTCGGTTCATTTCACCTAGTATGCCGCCTGCAGGATTTTTTCCCAATCAAATTTCTATCACAATGGAGTGCTTTTCTAATCCGCCAATTACGGATAAACTGAGACGATGAGTGCGCAGAAATTTCTCGATGGCCAGATACTGATTGCGATGCCGGGCATGGGCGATACACGATTTGACCGCTCCCTGGTGTTCATGTGCGCCCACAGTGAAAGTGGCGCCATGGGCATCATGGTCAACAAAACCGCACCCATGATGTTTTTCTCTGACCTGGTTGACCAGCTCAAGATCGTCCCAAAGGCGGAAATTCGCGAGCTTTCGTCGTCGGTGCTGAATTTGCCCATCCTGTTTGGTGGTCCGGTTGAACAGTTTCGCGGCTTTGTTCTGCATAGTACTGATTATTTCACGCAGAATACCAGCCTGCCGATCAACAACGGGGTTGCCCTCACGGCAACGATTGAAATCCTGCAAGCCATTGCCAGGGGAGAGGGACCCTCAAAGGTTACGCTGGCTTTGGGGTATTCGGGCTGGGTCGCGGGGCAACTCGAAAATGAAATGCAGCACAATGGCTGGCTTTTCTGCGAGGCTGATGACGATCTGCTGTTTGGCGCCGATAATGACGGGAAATATGTACGCGCGCTGAAGAAGATCGGCGTCGATCCACTCATGCTCTCATCCGAATCAGGTCACGCCTGAGGGCAGTTCCGGCGGTTTTTTTGCAACGGGTTTCTTCAGCCGCTTCTTTCTTGGCTTGGTGGATATCTTTGTCGTTTTGAATATTGGCGGCAATTCCTCTGGCGCAGGCTGGACCAAACGGGGTGCCATCGGCAAGGGTTCGATTTTTGGGAATGGTTCAACCGAAATGGGGGCAACCGACTTGCGCTGCCGGGCCTGGTCGATATCCTCGGTCGTGAATTCCTTTTCATTGGCAACCACGTCGGGTTCACTCGTGGCGCGTTCCCACAGGGTGGAAATAGCGGTTTTTCCGTAGGCCTTCACGTATGGCATGGAACCGAGTGACTCAGTGACCTTCTTGGCGGTCATGGGCGGCCCGATGAAGAACCCCTGCACGTAGTCACATTGCAAGGCGCCAAGCCTGTCAACCTGCAACTGATCCTCAATGCCTTCAGCAACGACGCTAAGCCCCAAATTATGCGCCAGGGCAATTATGGTTTCGAGGATGACGGCTGCCCGTTCGTCATCTTGGTCAGGTGCAATGAATGACCTGTCAACCTTCAAGGTGTCGAAGGGCAAGTTGCGCAGGCTCGAGAGGGACGAATACCCCGTACCGAAATCATCACAGGCCAGGCCTACGCCGAGTTGCCTGATTTGTGCGAGCACGCCAGCAGCTTTTTCAGGGGACTGCATCACCACGGACTCTGTGATCTCGATTTTCAGGGTTTGCTTGTATACGGCTTCCCGACCGATTGCCGCCCGGATATCCAACACAATATCCGTTTCCATGAGCTGGCTCGCCGAGACGTTGACGGCCATGAAGACGGGGGCATTGGGACGGAAGGCGCGCTGCCAGATGCCGAGCTGGTGGGTTGCCTCGTTCAAGACAAAGCGCCCAATGTCCTTGATCATGCCGGTTTGTTCTGCCAACCCGAGGAAACTTTCAGGCGCAAGCAACCCGAGCACCGGGTGACGCCAGCGCACGAGGGCCTCGAAACCCGCCAAATCCATGTCAACGAGGCGGGCAATAGGCTGGTAATGCACTTCGATTTCGTTGCGCTCAAGCGCACGGCGCAGTTCTGACTCCAGGGCCACCAGTTCTCCCCGGTCGTCGCGCATGGCCGGTTGGAAAATGGCAAACATTTCCTTGCCGCGGCGCTTTGCCTCGTAAAGGGCAATGGCCGCGTCCTTCATGAGCTGTTCGGCCGTAACGGTTTCATCTCGGTAACTTGCGGCCCCCAAACAGGCCGTCAGAAATATTTCCTGCTGATTGACATTCACAGGTTTGGCAATGGCCTCGTGGACACGGTCGGTGAAGACGTTGACGTCCCCGCCCGAGAGGGTTTCTGTAAACAGCACGGCAAACTGGTCGCCTGGCAGTCTTGCCACGGTGTCATTCGGACCGAGCAACGCTTCAATGCGACGCCCCAGCGACGTCAGCAAGCTATCGCCGGCGTCGTGGCCCAGACCATCGTTGACGGCCTTGAAGCGGTCGATATCGATCAGGATAACGTAGAGGTTCACCGACCTGGGCTTGGCCATCTCGCGGCGCAAGCGGTCGACAAACAGGGCGCGATTGGGCAGGCCTGTAACCTGGTCAAACACGGCATCCTTCAAGAGGCGCTCTTCCTTGCGTTTGGCGGTGGTAATGTCCGACAGGGTGCCGATGCAGCGGATGAGCCTGTTTTCAGCACTGGCTATGCCGCGGGCACGCAGTTCAAACCAGCGGTAGGTCTCATCACCCCGGCGCAAGCGCAACTCCTGGGTAATGCTGCCACGTCCGCGGCGCTCGGCTTCGGC
>JANMKJ010000175.1:0-5831 GCA_031371945.1 Rhodobiaceae bacterium | reverse complement strand
GGCATAATAGTAGGTTCCGAGATAAGGGCCGAGGTGGACTTGATCACCAAACTTGGCCTTGAGGTCGGCGAGCTGCTCGGTTGGAATATCATCGTTTGAATCAAGTTCACCAGCCTCAAACCGCTTCATGGCGGTTGAACGATCTTCAGTTGGAATGAAATTCACCACATCGATCTTGACGTTTGCGGCATCGTAGAATTTCGGGTTCTTGAGAACCTTGATGTGATCATTTGGCACGAATTCGGCCAGCGTATAGGCGCCGTTCGAAACCAGGTTGCCAGGCTTTATGAAATCCGGGCCGAATTTATCAATGTTGGCCTTACTGATTGGATAGGTGGCCTGGTGGGTGAGCATTTCCAGGAAGTAAGGTGTCGGCGCATTGAGGGTGACTTCAAAAGTCGAGTCATCAATTGCCTTCACGCCCAGCTCGGCAGGCTTTTTCTTGCCGGCGGTCACGTCTTCAGCGTTCACGACAGGGGCCAGCATATAGGCATATTCTGCTGCAGTTGCAGGATCGACCACCCGTTGCCAGGAGAAGACGAAATCATTGGCCGTTACAGGACTTCCGTCGGACCAGGTAGCTCCGGCGCGCAGTTTGAAGGTGTAAACCTTGCCGTCGGGACTGATGGTCCAGCTTTCCGCCGCTCCGGGGATAACTTCCGACTTGGCGTCTTCCGTCGTCAATCCCAAAAACAGGTCGCGAAGGATATGGGCCTCGTAGACGGTGGACGTCTTGTGCGGATCAAGGGATTCCGGATCGGCCGAGTTGCCGCGGTTAAATACCATTTCCGCAAAGGCGCCGGTGGCTGTCATCATCAGCATCGTTGTGCCGACAAGAAATGTCTTAAAATTGAAGGTCATTCTGGAGTACTCCCTGGTTAACGTTTTCCGTTAAGTCGATTTTGGCGGCCTTGAGACCGGCCCTAATGCCAAATGCTAGCACCGGATTTGGCTGTTGTCGCCATTGTCTTTGTTGATATTTTCCCAAATGGCCAAAACAAAAGAATATTGCCCAATGGGCTCCAAGTACCTAAGTATGTTGCGCATCATCGGAATTGTGAGTTTTTATGGCCGCTTTTACACCCCTTCTGGACACCATCCATTCGCCCGCCGATTTGCGTAAAATGCCGCAGAGCGCGTTGGTCCAGGTGGCCGAGGAATTGCGGTTGGAAACGATAGATGCTGCCGCAACGTCGGGCGGGCATTTTGGTGCAGGGCTCGGTGTCATCGAAATGACGGTGGCCCTGCATTACGTTTTTGAAACCCCGGATGACCGCGTGATCTGGGACGTGAGCCACCAGACCTACCCGCACAAGATTTTAACTGGCAGGCGAGACAAAATACGCCAGATCAGGCAGCGTGACGGACTGTATGGCTTTGCCAAGCGGGCAGAAAGCAACTTTGACAGTTTTGGTGCCGCCCACAGTTCCACATCGATTTCAGCCGGATTGGGAATGGCTGTAGCCCGGGACCTCAAGGGCGATCAAAATCACGTCATCTGCGTGATCGGCGATGGTGCCATGAGCGCTGGAATGGCCTATGAAGCCATGAACAATGCCGGCGCATTGGATACCCGGCTCATCGTCATTTTGAACGATAACGGCATGTCGATTTCGCCCGCGGTTGGAGCACTGACCAATTACCTCTCGTGGCTGGTGTCGTCGCGCCCGTTCCTGTCATTGCGCGACATTGCAAAGCAGATGGCAAAGAAATTTCCCAAGACCCTGCAAACGGCGGCACAACGGGCCGATGAATTCGCACGTGGCATGCTGACGGGCGGCACACTTTTTGAGGAACTGGGTTTTTACTATGTGGGTCCCGTTGATGGTCACGACATCAACACATTGGTGCCCATCCTCCAAAATGTTCGCGATGCCAAAAAACTCGGGCCGGTGCTGGTGCACGTGGTGACGGAAAAGGGCAAAGGCCACCCCTTTGCCAAGCCTGACAAGGAAAAGTATCACGCGATATCCGGATTTGATCCAGGTACACTTGAGATCAAGAAGAGCACGACCAACGCCCCCACCTACACCAATGTCTTTGCCAAGGCGCTGATCGCTGAAGCCGAGAAAGACAAACAGATTGTTGCCATTACCGCCGCAATGGCCTCCGGCACGGGTCTTGATAAATTCTCCAAGCATTTTCCTGAACGCATGTTTGACGTAGGCATCGCCGAGCAGCATGCCGTGACCTTTGCGGCGGGACTGGCTGCCGAAGGCTTCAAGCCGTTCTGTGCCATCTACTCAACTTTTCTGCAGCGGGCCTATGACCAGATCGTGCATGACGTGGCGTTGCAGAAATTGCCAGTGCGATTTGCCATTGATCGGGCTGGACTGGTTGGACAGGACGGCGCCACCCATGCGGGCAGCTACGATATTTCCTATCTCTCCTGCCTGCCTGACATGGTGGTGATGGCCGCAGCAGACGAAGCCGAACTGGTGCACATGGTGGCAACGGCGGCATCCATCAATGACGGCCCAAGCGCTTTCCGCTACCCGCGGGGTGAGGGTGTCGGTGTCGATTTGCCCGAGGTCGGCATTCCCTTGGAAATCGGCAAGGGCCGCTTGATCCGCGAAGGGTCGAAAGTTGCCATACTGTCGCTTGGGGCACGTTTGCAGGAATGCCTCAAGGCAGCTGATGAACTGGCTACGCGCGGTCTTCATGTTACTGTGGCGGACGCGCGATTTGCCAAGCCGCTCGATGAAAAGATGATTGAACAGCTTATACACAACCATGAAGTTCTGATCACGATCGAGGAAGGTGCGATCGGTGGTTTTGGTACCCAGGTTCTGCACTTCCTGGCACGTGGCAATCTGCTTTCCTCGGGCTGCAAGGTCCGAACCATGTTCCTGCCCGATCGCTTTGTAGGGCACGCAAGCCCGGCTGAGCAATATGAGGATGCAGCAATGACTGCAAAACACATTATTGCCGAGGTATTTCTCGGCTTAGGTGATAGTGCGGGCCTCCTGCAATCGCGAGCGTGAGCGCTTCCAACTTTCGACCCATGCGAATAATTGCTGTACGATGACGACATTGAACAGCACGGAGAAAATCAGCAGCCACACCAGACTGCGCGAGAAAGTCTGCAGCTCGCTGACTTGAACAAACTGCAAGGGCAAGGCAATTGCCAGCACCAGTGCGATTGGAAACATCATCTTCAACCGTGAGACACGTAGCCTCCGCCCATGTATTACCGTTACCAAAGCCATGCCAACATTTGCGGCGACCGCAACAACAATGGCCGGAATACTGAGAGTTTCAATCGCCGTATCCGATGTAACGGCAAGCGCTGCGTAGAGGGCCAATGGCATAAGGGCAGACGCTAAGACGATAAGCCAATCGAGAAATTGTCGCAGGTATGCCAGTGCGAGTACCAACGCCAGCAATAGCCCAATGATCAGGGGCCGTGCGGGCAATGCCGCCACGCCAGCCAGTTCTGCCTGTGCCACAACCAAGGGCCCAACCGGCGGGGTAGAGAGGTGGTCAACAGCGGCGGTGAACTTTCCTGCAGCTATGATGCGTCGGGGCAATGCCTCAACGCGCCAGTGGCCCTTGTCCGACACAAACTGTTTCCGCAAATTTACATCAAAATCAGAAAGGGCCGGTCGCTGCAACATGGCCAATTCATCGACGCGGGCGGGCAGTTGCGCAAACTCTGCAAAAATCAGCCTCTCCAGTTCGATTTCCACCGGAACATTCGGGTCGCTGGTATTGAACAGCACCGCAAGGGAGCGGCGCAACTGGTGGGCGCTGCTGGCAAGACCCACATCGGTTCCGGCCACGTCTGAAATGGTTCGCAGGCCTGCCTCTATGACTTGCACGTCGTTCCCCAAGTCGTTGGGTCCAACCGGGCCGCTGGCATTTGTCACTTCCAGGCTGCCTTTCAGGTTCTGCAGAATTTTCTGCTTCTCTTCAACGCTCTGCGGCATGAATGTGCCCATCCACCGCACGGTGCCTACTTCCGGAATGGATTTTAGTTCGTTGCTCAGTACCTGTGCCGATTTTTCGTCATTCGCCAAAAATTGCACGCCGCGGCTGACATCTGCTGCCATCTCCGTGGTGAAACGAAGTGATGAAAAAAACACGATGCAGAACATGCAGGCCGCCATGCCGAGAATGGCCAGTAGCGGCCTGATCTTTTTCCACAGTGCAATGTCGCCCCTTCTCCCTGAATTCACATGTTGTTCCACTGGAGCTTCTGGAAGCAAGGTAAACAGACCCGGCACGACGATTAAGATTGCAAGAAGTCCAGCCAGGTTGCCAACGACCGTGATCACGCCAAGCGCGGCCAGGCTTGACACGCCTACATGAATCCAAGCAGCCCATATCACAATTGCGGCTCCGAGGGTGGTTAACACGAGTGAGCCCGTGTCCTGGGCGGCCAGCATGGAGATTGCAGTCGCTGACGACAGTTCCTTGCGTGGCTTCACAAGTGCAGTCGCCATGCAAAAGGAAGCCAGGGCCGTTGGCAGCACAACTGCGAAAATAAAGGTAACGACCACGCGGTCCACCCGCAGCGTCACAAGTGAAGCCGCAGCCAAACCGATGATAATGGCCACTGCGACCGGCATCAACACCAAAATAATCGTTCGCATATTTTGCAGCGCAAAGGCGAGCAGCAAATTCACCAGCAAAATTGCAAGTGCAAAGTACACCACGACTTGCCTGCCGCTACTGCCGACGCTGCCAGTTGCAGTATCTTTGGGAAAGCTGGCAGTAATCTTCAGATTGTCCTGCGCCTGCATGGTCGAAGCAACCAGTGCTTCGACAACTTGCCTGGCTTGCTGGAGCTTGGCAGGCTGTGGTTCGACAATTACAGTCCAGTCAACATTCCTTGTCTCAATGCCAAGGCCGGCAACGGCGCGCCAATCCATGGGCCTGGGTTTGCTAGCGGCCAAGTTTCGGACAGTCAGCGAAAGTTGCAGGAACAGGTCTTCCAGACCTTGGGGTGACCGACCGCCTTTTACCGCTGATGCAACCTGGGTCACCAGGGTTGAAAGCCCCGCAAGGTTGGGTGAAACTGCAAGCGCCTGAAACAGCGGCCGAAGTTGGGCCGTGTGGCGCACACGGGCTTCTATTTCGCCCACATCCAGATAGAGAATGCCGAAGCGGTCGTAGAAGGGCCCAATCCCCGGAACGAACGTGTCAGTGAATACGCCCTGGTCTTTTTCAAGTGTGCCTGCGAGGAACTGGGCCGCTGTCTTGGCAGACTGAGGGGTATCGGCGGTAACCTTGAGGAAGATAAGCCCGCCAAGTGACGGGAATTCCAGCTGCAGCTGCTGGTTTGCCACTTGGGCAGCGGAGGCTTGGGTGATCTCGATGGGCTTGAGTAAATCAAATTGAGTGTTGAAGGTTGAGATTGAAATTGCGATGGCAACGATAAACGTGGCGATCACCAACACGACACTGGCATGTGCGGAGCTGTATCTGGCAATTCTGGCAAAGAGATTCGGGCGTATGCGTCGACGCGGCAATGGGGCCGGTGCCACCCTCCTCCGAGTTGGAAACAACTCGCGCTGTTCCTCCCAATCCTGCATAGATGGCTCCGCCTCCAGCCAGTTGAAGATTCGTACAATTACAGCCATCATAGCTGCGATTTTCCAGTTTAAAAGAAAGACATTGTGATGCCCGATGCGACCAAAAACTCTGCCCATTTGCGGGAATCCACCTTGGCTGTGCACGCCGGGGAGTTTGTCGATCCAACAACCCGGGCATCATCTCCGAACCTGGTCATGTCAGCCACTTTCGCACCGGTCGAGGTCACGGGATTTTCGGCACGCGATGAGAAGGACTATGACGGCTTTGTGTATGGTCGTGTTGGCAGCCCCACG
>JANMKJ010000151.1:0-1989 GCA_031371945.1 Rhodobiaceae bacterium | reverse complement strand
CGGGCACCCAAATGCATGCCTTGCTGGTGTTCGCATTCGCCCCAGAGCGAGACGCCGATGTCGCCGATGCCCATGGCTTCGGTCACGCGTGCGCCCCAACCTTCTTCAAGCTTGGCACGGAAAGCGGCTTCCCCGCCACCGGGTTCGCCCGCGACCATGACGCGCTTCACCGATGAGTTTCTGAGGTCAAAATCGCGTTCAGCCGCCCATTCCAGCAGATATGCCGCGTAGGATGGCGTGAGTACCGCGGCCTCGGGTTTCATGAGTTTGATGGCCGTCATCAGGCGTTCGGTATTGCCGGTGCCCACGGGAATGTGGCACATGCCCAGTTTGTCAAAGGCCCCAAGTGCAGCCCCGGCCACGAAGGGTCCAGCATTGTAGGTGGAAACAATGCGCATGCCGGCGGATATGCCCGACGCGGAATAGCTGCGCGCGGAAGCTGTTGTCCAGCGGTCCAGATCGGCAGCGGTAAGCGGAATGTAGCTTGGGGTGCCGGTGGTGCCGCTGGTGGAATAAATGCGGACGATATCGGAACGTTCGACGCAAAGGTGGTTGCCGATCGGATTTTCGGCCGTACAGCTGGCACGGATTTCGCTCTTTTCCGTGAATGGCAATTGGGCAATGTTCTTGAGCGTGCCTGCAGCTTGCGGGGAGGTCACCCCAGCGGCTTTGAACTTGGCGCGGTAGAATTCCGAATGGGCGAAGAGATAGTCGATCTGGTTTTTGTAGTGCCCGGCATCAAGGAAAAACTGTTCGCCCCAGGGGAACGTTTCAACTTCCGGTGCAAGCATCAGTCCTGTTCCCCAGCGACATAGGTAATCGCTTCTTCGGCAGCGCCTGCCAAGACAAACCCTACCGGGTTTTCCTGCTCCTCCACCAAATGGGCCAGAATGCTGGCGGTGCGAGCCAGCAGGGGCACGGCTTTCACCATGGCTGCCGGAAAACCCAGATCAAGCATCACTGCTGCTATCGGCATCGACACATTCATCACCAATGGCTTCCCCCAGGCGGTGGCTACGGCATCGCGGAAATGCCTGGCGAGTGCGACGTGGGGTCCGCTTACTTTGCGGGCATCCGCCAGTTCGAGAATGCGTTCGGCGCGGGGGTCCAGAGGGCGGTGTACGGGGTGGCCGAAACCTGGCGCCTTGCCACCGGCCGCACGGATGGCTGTCGCCATGTCGAGGGTGACAGATCGAGGTGAACCGCCTTTTGCAAGCGCTTCTACCAGCAGTTTGGCGCAAAGTTCGGAGGTTCCGAGAATGACAGGACCGCACCCCAGAATTCCGGCGGCCACGGCACCCTGTAACGAGCCGGGGTCGGCTGCGAGTGTCATGCGGGCGGCAATGTTGGTGGGCATGAGCCCGTGCTCGGCAATTGCTATAAGCAATAGATCGAGAAATTCCCGCTGGATAGGTGTTGCCTCGTGGCCGGTGAGCAGAAGGTGAAAGTAGTCGGTGAAGGTGAGCCTGCCCATCAGATCCGACGTCAGGTCAAGACCGCGAACCTCGACCCTGTCGGCATGGGCTTGGGCAATGGCCGACGTTCCTTCAGTTTTTTTGCCAATGTGCATGGCCCATCATATCGCAATGGCCCCAAGAAAAAAGGGCCACCTCTTGAGGCGGCCCTTTTTAAGATTGGATTGATTGCTTAGGCCGCGTCTTCGGGAGGAAGCTCGGCTTCTTCCTCAAACAGAGCTTCGGCAGCGGCGCGGATTTCGGCCCGGTCAGAAACGGGGCCTGCAAGATTTTCACCACGAGCCTGGGCTGCGGCTTCATCGGCCGAGCGGGCAACGTTGATGGTGATCTTCACTTCCACTTCAGGATGGGGTGCAACCACAACCGTGTACATGCCAATGGTCTTGATTGGCGTGTCCAGCATCACGTGGGAACGCTCAACGGCAACACCCGATGTGGATGCGGCTTCGGCGATATCACGGGGGCTTACAGAACCATACAACTGACCCGATTCACCTGCCTGGCGAATGAGAAC
>JANMKJ010000146.1:0-5132 GCA_031371945.1 Rhodobiaceae bacterium | reverse complement strand
AACGCCGCGGTGTCGCGCTTTGGGTCGAAATTGCCAACGCGGATCCTGCCATCGAACGTCGTGAGATAACCGCAAATCAAGTCAGCGATTGAGGATTTGCCTGACCCATCACGACCACTGATCGCCAGAATGCTGCCAGCCGGCGCGTTCAGCGACGCATTCTCCAGCAACATCGGGGCGTCGGCCCGGTGGCCGAACGACACGCCTTCAAAACTGATCTCCAGCGGCCCACTGGGCAACACCGACGCAAGCTGGCTATTGACCCTGGGAAGGTTCAACACGGGCTCTGCCTTTTCAAGCCCGACGATCACCGATTGCAGTTCGTTCCACACCGCAACACAACGCAGCAACGGCTGCACTGCCCGCCCCGCAAGCATCACACAACAGGCCAGCGCGCCAACAGAAATTTCCCCGCCGATGACAAATGCGGCACCCACGGTCACGGTGATCATTTGCGTGAGATTCGAGAGCAGTCCGGTGAACGCTTGTGTCTCCTCCGCCAGCCGCATCGACGACAGCGAGTGTTCCGCCACAGATTCCTGCAGTCGTTCAAACCGCCGCTGCATCTGGTTTTCCATGGCACTTGCCTTGATGGTGGGAAGCCCGCTCAAGGTTTCGATGAGAAAGTCCCGAGACTTCATGTCTTCTGTTGCCCGGGCGAGATTGATTTCGCGAACGGCAATGCTGCGCTGGTGCACGGCAACGCCAAGCACGCAGAAGAGCAGGATGGGCACAGCGGCAAGCCACCAGCCCACCATGACCATGAGCCCCACGTAGAGGACCACAAACGGCAAATCTGCCAGAACCAGTCGTGATGGGCTGCCGTGCCACTCAGCGTAGGTTACCAGCGCCTGGATGCGGTCAAGGCTGCGGCTTGCTGATTCAAGCTCCACCAAACGGGACGGAGCTGCCATCACCCGCCGCAGCACTTCCCGGTGCGTGCGCCAGGCGAGCGACGTTGAAGACCAGCTGACGATGTGGTTTCGCGCCACCCGGAACACCGCTTCCACGGCCGCAATGGCCGCAATCAGCAGCATCAGCACCGTGAGCGATTCGATGGCCTGCCGGGGAATAAGCCGGTCATAGACCTGCATGACGGCAAGCGGCATGAACAGTGACAGCAGATTGATGAGGACCGAAGAGATCGCCACTATCGGCGACATGTCCAGGCACGCCGTCGCAATGATCGACGTAAGCCGATGCCTTGTACTCAGCGGTTCTGGGCCAATATGGTCAACATCCTCATTCATTGCGATAGACGATGAGGAGTTCAATTGGCAGATCGTAATTGCGTGCAGCGCTATCCCAGCGTTGCTCCACCATACGCCGCAGCCGTGCTGCCCGTTCCTGGGACATCGCCCGGCCTTCAGTCCCCGCAACATAAGTCATTCGCAGCGTCGCCGGCGCAGGTTCCAACACGTCGAGAAGTTTGTCGATACTCGAGAGCCACTGGGCTTTTAGTGAAATTCCGTTGTTTTCAAAAGCACTACCATGCACCTCGATCTTTACATCGCGCACGCTCGTCCCAGCCGAGGCGTTGGCCGAAACCGCTCCTGCAAGCAGCACAGGGGTTTGCAGAAGGCTTGCGAAAATGAGAACGGCAAAAACCAGCACCAGATTTCGAGCTAATCGTCTGGCCTCAATTGCCGGAAAAAAGCGGGGGGTGAAAGCTTGAGTCCTAGACACGCAGATAGCTTTCCAGAAGGCATCCGGGCGATATTGAACAGGCAGGCCGGAAACGCGCTTGTGTTAACTTCTGCAATAGCCCCTCCATCCATGACTCGACAAGGCGGGACTTTCACCATCCCTTCACCATAAAACGATTATCCTTCCAGGCTTACCTGTGCCTTGCGCTTTCGCATTTTCCTGATTCAATTGAAGGCCATAGCCGTATTCAAAAAATACAGGCAAGCAACAGGTTTGGGCGCTGTTTAGTTGGCATAAATTGCCTTGAAATTGTCGGGTACTTCCACCTAACGCACCACACCAATTGAATAAAAATGTAGGGAGAAGTTAACGCTTTATAGGAGGATTCTCCCTAATCTCCGGCCTGATGGCTGTTGGGGCAACTCCCAATCCAGCAAAGACATGATGTCTCCCATCTATCCGAATGTATTCGGCATGTAATTTCTTCCCCAAGTTTTTGTAACGCAGTGGCTGCGAAGGAGATTGCTTTGCCCAAATGGTTCTTGAACACATTGTCATTCGACGGTGCTGAACCCTTTGGCATGCGAACCCGTGCGCCCGAAGTTGCAACTCCCATAACACGTAAAAATCACAAAAATTCTCAAGCTGATACAGCAGGATGGCACTGAAATCCCATGGCGCGCAATGACGGCATAGCCTATCCCCCCTCAAACTCGGCAGCAGACGCGGACGAAATCCGTCGTCAACTCGCCGCTGCCCGGGACGCCCAGGCGTCTTCGGAAGTGGCCCAGCGCAATGAAACTGTGCTGTCAAATATCATGTTGCCTGGCGAGAAATCGCATTCCCTGTCGATTGACCAGGAAAAATCCTCGTCTGGCCTGTACGCCAACGACGAAAAGATAAAGGGTGCAAAATACCAGGACCTGTCCAAACCACCGGCTGACCAGCATAACCCTCAGGTAAACGATGCTGACAGAAACGGCACTCCCATTGTCGAAGACGGCAAGACCACCACCGGCACGACCAATGGCGGAGCTTTGGATGCATCGGGTCGGAATGAAGTTGAACCATTGGCTGCCGTTGCCCAGTCTGCAACTGACAACGGCTCCGGCAACTCCGGCGCCGCCGTCACAACCTTTGCTACGGGAGGCGAGCCCATCGTTCTGCCGCCCCCTAAAACCGACGGAAACCACGCGCCCGTGGCGGTCGTCGACGTTCCCGACCAGGCCACCAACGAGGATGCCAGCTTCAGCTTCACGTTGCCCGTTGCCAGCTTTGTTGATATCGATGCCGACGACAGCCTCACCTACACAGTAACCCTCGCCGATGGCAGCCCGCTGCCGCCCTGGTTGGCTTTTGATGCCGTAACCCAAACATTTTCCGGCGTTCCCGCCAACGAGGACGTAGGCAATATTGCCATCATCGTCAGGGCAACCGACGAGCATGGCGCAACCGCGACCCAGGAGTTCCAGGTCACCGTTGCCAACACCAACGATGCTCCGGTTGTATCAACCGTCATTGCCGATCAGTCCGCCAGCGATGATGTTGCATTCTCACTTCACGTTCCCCCTTCAAGCTTCATTGACGTGGATGTGGGCGATCACCTGAGCTACACGGCAACCCTCGCCGATGGCAGCCCCCTGCCAACCTGGCTCACTTTCAATGCCGCAAACCAAACATTCTCGGGTACCCCAAGGGATGCCGACATTGGCGATCTTGCTGTCATCCTTACGGCAACGGACACAGCCGGTGCCTCCGCCTCGCAAAGCTTCCAGATCACCGTTGCCAACACCAATGATGTGCCCGTGGCGTCGGTTGATATTGCTGATCAATCGGTGGCTGAAGATGCAAGCTTCAGCTATACCCTGCCAGCCGGAAGCTTTACCGATGCAGACACAGGCGATACGCTGAGTTTCACGGCAACTCTTGCCAATGGCACAGCTTTGCCCGCCTGGCTCACCTTCAATCCGGCAACTCAAACCTTCTCGGGAACCCCGCAAAACGGCGACGTTGGCGATATAATGGTCAGCGTCAAAGCCACCGACAGCGCCGGTGCCAGCGGCACCCAGGACTTTCACATCACGGTAAGCAATACCAACGATGCGCCTGTCGCCAGCGCGGCCATTGCCAACCAGTCTGCCGCAGAAGATACGGGCTTTAGCTTCCATGTTCCGGCTGCCAGCTTCACCGACGTGGATGTGGGCGACCATCTGAGCTACACGGCAACCCTCGCCGACGGTTCAGCCCTGCCTGCCTGGCTTTCATTCAACGCTGCAACGCAAACCTTTTCCGGCACGCCTGCCAACGGTGACGTAGGTTCAATCTCGATCATTTTGACCGCCACGGACATGTCCGGTGCCCAGGCCGCACAGGCCTTTAATGTCAGCGTTGCCAACTCCAACGACGCCCCAGTTGTTTCCATAACGCTTGGCGGCCAATCAACCAATGAAGATGCAAGCTTCAGCTTCACGCTGCCACCCGCCACCTTCACCGATGTGGATGTGGGCGATCATTTGAACCTGCAGGCAACCCTTGCCAATGGCTCACCCTTGCCGCCATGGCTGACGTTCAATGCAACGACCCAGACCTTCTCCGGCACGCCAGAGAACGGCGATGTGGGCGTCGTGGCCATAAAAGTCACGGCAACCGACGACTACGGAGCCAAGGCAAGCCAGGAATTCAATGTCACCGTCGACAACACCAATGACATCCCCGTGGCAACGGCTGCCATTGCCGATCAGCATGCCAACCAGGATGCGGGCTTCAGCTTTACTGTGCCAGCTGTCAGCTTCACCGATGTGGACGTGGGCGACATTCTCACCTACACGGCAACCCTCTCCGACGGAAGCCCATTGCCGCCCTGGCTGAGCTTCAATCCCGCGACCCAGACTTTCTCCGGAACCCCTGCAAACGGCGATATCGGCGATCTCACCATCGCTATTACGGCGACGGACACTTCCGGCACATCGGCCAGCCAGCAATTCCACATTGCCGTGGACGATGTCAACGATGCGCCAGTCATCACATCGCCCAACAGCGCCGCAGTTCTGGAAAACGTCACCGGTGCCGTCTATCAGGTCACCGCGACGGATGCAGACGTGGGCTCCACCCTTTCATACAGCCTCACGGGCACCGACGCAGCTCTCTTCAACATTGACGCCGTGACCGGTGTTGTCACATTCAAATCATCACCCGATTACGATGCCCCTGTCGATCAGGGCCACAACAATGTCTATGACGTGACCGTAAACGCCTCCGACGGCCAAATCACCACGAGCAAAGCCGTGGCCATCACGGTTGCCAACGTCAATGAAGCTCCGGTCGTCACGTCGCAAGCGAGCACTTCCTTCGCCGAAAATGCGGGTGGAACGGTTTATACCGCAGCCGCAAGCGATCCTGACGCCGGAACCACTCTCACATATTCAATCTCCGGTGCCGATGCTGCCCTGTTCAACATCAATGCTACAACAGGCGCTGTCACATTC
>JANMKJ010000058.1:0-13909 GCA_031371945.1 Rhodobiaceae bacterium | reverse complement strand
CCGCGCAGGCGGGGATCCAACTTTGTGGCAAGCAAGTTGGGTTCCCACTTTCGCGGGAATGACGGTATGAGGAGAGACCTCTCCTCACTTGGCATCACCAGATGTGTTCCGACGACCCATGGCGTGAGCGGAAAGGTGGGTCCCCGCAACACGTGCGGGGATGACAGGTGGGGGAGTGCGGGGATGATAGGTGGGAGAGTCGGGGATGACGAGTGTGGGTTTGAAACCCTACTCGGCCTTCGACACGCCAACCAGCGAGGGCCGGAGGCAGCGTTCGCCCACCGCGTAGCCCGACTGCAATTCCTGCATCACGATGCCGGGCGGCTTTTCGGAAGTGGGAACCTCAAACATCGCCTGGTGGAAGTTGGGGTCGAACTTGGCGCCAACCGCCTCGATTTTGCGAATGCCGTGGCGCTGGAATACGTTGAGCAATTCGCGCTCCGTCACTTCCACACCGGCAATCAGGTTCTTTTCAACTTCCCCGGCCCGCTCGCGTTCTTCCTCCGGCAGGGCCTGCAGGGCGCGGCCGAGATTGTCGGAAACGCTCAACAGGTCGCGGGCAAAATTTGACGCTGCATAAAGTGTGGCTTCGGCCTTTTCACGCTCAGTGCGCTTGCGCAGGTTTTCCATTTCGGCGGCCATGCGCAGCAGGCGGTCTTTCAGGGCGGCAGCCTCTTCCTTCAGCGCAATGATTTCCTCATCGCGCGGATCCGCATGGATTTCCTCCATGGGGCTTTCCATTTCAACATCATCAAAATCGGGCAGATCGGTTTCATGGGCCATGGGCATAACTCAATTCATGTGAGGGATGCCCCGCATATCGCCCCTTACGCCTCAAAAATCAAGTGAGAAGGCGGCTCACGACCTTGGCGGTGTAGTCCACCATCGGTATGATGCGCGCATAATTCATCCGGGTGGGGCCAATAATGCCCAAAACGCCAACGATTTTCTCTTCGGCGTTCTTGTAGGGGGCAACGATCAGCGACGATCCGGACAAGGAAAACAGCTTGTTTTCCGAACCGATGAAGATGCGAACCCCTTCACCGCCCTCGGCGAGGCCCAAAAGTTGAACCAATTCCCGTTTATTTTCAATATCTTCAAACAGGCGGCGAATTTTCTCCAATTCGTCCAGCGCCTTGGTGTTTTCCAGGAGGTTGGCCTGGCCCTTGACGATCAGCGTCTTGGAATCCGCATCACTTTCGCCCGACCAGATGGCAACGCCAGCCTCCACCACGCGGGCCGACACCTCATCCAGCTCGCGCCGCAAGGTATCCATTTCCAGCCGCATGAAGCGCTGGACCTCGCCGATGGTCTTGCCCTGGAAGCGGGTGGAGAGATAGTTGGAGGCCCGGGTGAAGGTGGCAGGCGGCAGGCCTGGCGGCACGTCGATGATGCGGTTTTCAACGCCACCATCCTCGCCCACCAGAATGACCAGCGCCCGGCCCGGTGCCAGGTTCACAAATTCGATATGCTTGAGCCTGGCATTCATCTTGGGTGACATCACCACGCCAGCACAATGGGACAGCCCCGACAACAGCGCACTGGCTTCGCCCAATACATCTTCCAGGCGCCGCGGCCGGTTTGACGCGGCAATCTCGGCATCGATGCGGGCCCGCTCACCCGAGGTGACCGAACCCACCTCCATCAGCGCATCCACGAAAAAGCGCAGGCCTGCCTCCGTTGGCACCCGGCCCGCACTGGTGTGGGGCGAGTAGATGAGGCCCGACTCTTCCAGGTCCATCATCACGTTGCGCACCGATGCCGATGACAGCCCCGCCGGCAGGATGCGTGAAATGGTGCGCGACCCCACGGGCTCACCGGTTTCGAGGTAGGTGTCGACCAGCCGCCTGAAAATATCACGCGAGCGCTGGTCGATACCGGCAAAGCCAGTGGCCTTGTCTTCAAAAAACGGGCGGGGCGGAATGATGCTCATGGTACCAATGTAGGGCGGGCAGGGGCGATTGTCATGGGTGAATTCAGTGACGATTTCGGCCACGGGATGGATCTGTCAATTGCCGTATGGCCGTGCTTAAAAGTTGCCATGGGCGCAAGTGCGGGACATTCCAAAGACAATCTGAAACTTGCCGTGTCGGCGATCATCCTGGCGGCACTGGCACTTTCCCTGAGCGATGCCATCATCAAGTCGATCAGCGTCAGTTTTCCACTTTGGCAGATCTATGTGCTGCGCTCCACCCTGGTGCTGCCGGTCCTCATCGCGTTGATCAGCTATCGCAATCCCGGCCTGTCATTGATGCCAGCGGCATTCGGGTGGTCCATTCTTCGCAGCGGATGTCTGGCAATCATGTGGATTGCCTATTACGCCGCCCTTCCACACATCAAGCTGTCTGTTGCAGCGGCTGCATTTTATACGCTGCCGCTGTTCATCACGCTGTTTTCGGCCGTCTTCGCTGGCGAAAAAGTAGGGCCCAAAGGCTGGGTGGCCATAGCCCTGGGCTTTGCCGGTGTCATCGTCATGCTGCGTCCCGATGCGGACGGCTTCAATCGCTATGCGCTGTTGCCGATACTGTCCGCCATTCTCTATTCGCTTGCCATGATCCTCACCCGCACCAAGTGCGCCACTGAAAATCCCATGGTGTTGTCGCTGGTTCTGAACCTCACCTTCATCGTCTTAGGCGGCCTGGCCAGCCTCGGATTGCTGGTGCTGGACACAAGCCCCCAGGACGTGGCGGCCAATACCTTCCTGATGGGGGACTGGATCGGTTTGGGCCCCAAGCAATGGCTGGCACTTTCAATACTTGCCGCCGCCATATTGATTGGGTCCACCTTCACCGCAATTGCCTATCAATCGGCGCCATCGTCAACGGTTTCGACCTTCGATTATACCTATCTGGCATTCAGCATCATGTGGGGGGTGGTGTTTTTTGCCGAAATGCCGGATCTGCTGACAGTGTTTGGCATAGCCATGATTGCAGCAGCCGGATTGATGGCGGTGCGCAAATAGTTGAAGCTACGTCAAACGAGCTTTCAACGCCCACGCTCTGGCAGAAAGAGAAATCGTGCCATCACGCCCCCGGGGAAGATCGTGGGCGAGTTTCAGGCGGAGTTTTTCACGGCCTTCCTCCGGAAGGCTGATGCAATATCCAGGGGCTGGCCCGGCACCCAACGTGAAGGGATGCCAGAAGTCATCAAAATCATCAAAGACCGTGGGGATTTCAATGGCGCTGCAATCTACATGCTGCAGGCCCGCAGCGGAAACCAGCGCCGCAAGGCCCTGGGCGGTGCAAAAGGGAAAGCGTTTGCCTTCCGCAAAGCCCGAAGCCGTGGGATCCAGTGCAATGGCTGCAGTCCAGAAGGCCCGCATGAATCCCATTCCACCGCCGGGGTAATCCCAGACGTAGAACGCAACAGTTCCGCCTTTGCGCACAACACGTTTCATTTCAGCAAGGGCCTTGGGAATGTCCGGCACGAAATTCAAAACCAGGGCCGAGGCCACGACGTCCCTGCTCTCATCCTCCAGCGGCAGGGCCAGCGCATCTCCCACTTCGAACCTGGCGCGGTCATTGCTGATGTTTTTCCGGGCGGTGGCTACAAATCCGGCGGAGGGCTCGATGCCCAGGAGACTGCGGGGATTGCACTGGCTGAGTACCGCCGATGACAGTGCACCGGTGCCACAGCCCACGTCGAGCCAATCGAGACCTTCGCTTGCCTGCAGCCACTCCACAAACCGGACCGCCAGCTTTCTGCTCCAGCGCCCCATGTAGGCATCATAGCTGTCACCGGCACTCCATGCGTCGTGTCTGGCATTTTCCGTCATCTGCCATGCTCCGGACTCCGTCTTCTCGCCATTCAACGCCGGATCGGAAGGTCTTGCAAGTTCGAAGCCGCGCTCACGTCCGGGATTTATGCCATTCCCATTTATGCCATGGGGCGCTAGAAGGCGCTGAATTCGAAAAGGAAGCCCCCATGCGCCCATCAGGCCGAAAGTCCGACCAGCTCCGTGCCGTAAGCTTTGAGCGGAACTATATCAAACATGCCGAAGGCTCCTGCCTGGTGAAGTTCGGCGACACCCATGTGCTGTGTACAGCCAGCCTTGAAGAGCGCGTTCCCCCCTGGATGAAGGGCTTGGGCAAGGGCTGGGTCACCGCCGAATACGGCATGCTGCCACGCTCCACTGGCGACCGCATGCGCCGCGAAGCCTCCGCCGGCAAGCAATCGGGCCGTACCCAGGAAATCCAGCGCCTCGTGGGCCGCAGCCTGCGTGCCGTGGTCGACCTTGTGGCGCTTGGCGAAAAGCAGATCACGCTCGACTGCGATGTCATCCAGGCCGATGGCGGCACCCGCACGGCAGCCATCACCGGCAGCTGGATCGCCTTGCACGATTGCCTGAAGTGGATGCAGGCCCGCTCCATGTTCAAGACCTGGCCGCTAAAGGACCATGTCGCCGCCATTTCCTGCGGCATCCATGACGGCAACACCGTTCTCGATCTCGACTACATTGAGGATTCCGCCGCTGATACGGATTCGAATTTTGTCATGACCGGTTCCGGCGGCATCGTCGAAATCCAGGGCACCGCCGAAGGCGAACCGTTTTCGCAGGAGAGATTCCTTGAACTCATGGGCGTGGCCCGCAAGGGCATCGAAGAACTGGTGAACCTGCAGAAGGCCGCCATTGCCTGATGCGCGCAGGGGCAATACTAGAAACTGTTCTGTATGCGGAGGATTTGGCCGCCGCCCGACATTTCTATGAGACGGTTTTGGGGCTTGAGTTCTATTGGGAAGTGGCCCCCCGGTTTGTGTTCTTCCGCAACCGCGACCAGATGCTGCTCATATTCAATCCCAAGCTTACCGCCCTGCAGAGTGCCGGGGATGGTCCGCCGCCCCATGGCGCGACCGGCGCTGGCCATATTTGCTTTCGTGCAACAGCTGAAGAAATCGAGCAATGGCAGGCCCGTTTCACAAGCCACGGCATTGCCACCGAAAGCCTCATGGATTGGCCTGACGGTGGAAGGTCGTTATACATTCGCGACCCGGCGGGCAACTCGGTGGAGTTTGCCGAAAGCCGCATATGGAATTTGCCAGACATGAAATCGCTCAAGAATCAGAAAATCATCATCGCTACCCATAACACGGGCAAGCTCGAGGAGTTCCGCCAGATTTTGGCACCCCATGGCGTGAACGCCGTGTCGGCGGGTGAACTTGGCCTCGCCGAACCTGCCGAAACCGAAAACACTTTCAGGGGCAACGCGCGTATCAAGGCACTGGCGGCCATGCAGGCCAGCGGCATGATTGCCATGTCGGATGACTCGGGCCTGTGCGTTGATGCACTCGGTGGCGACCCTGGCGTTTACACCGCCGACTGGGCCGGTCCCGCCCGTGACTGGAGCATGGCCATGCGCCTGGTTGAGGAGAAACTGCAGGCGGCCGGGGCTACAACGCCAGACAAACGCAGCGGCGCTTTCAAGTGCACGCTGTGCGTGATCTGGCCCGATGGCACGGAACGTTACTATGAGGGCAGCGCCCGGGGCCACCTGGTGTGGCCACCACGGGGCACGCTCGGCCACGGCTATGACCCCGTCTTCATGCCCGCTGGTGAAAGTGTCACCTTCGGTGAAATGGACCACGCGCGCAAAAACCTGATCTCGCACCGGGCCCGTGCCCTGGAAGCCATGTTCCGTGACCTCTTCTGAGCCCGCCTTCGGCATCTATGTCCACTGGCCGTTCTGCAAGGCCAAGTGCCCCTATTGCGATTTCAATTCCCACGTGCGCCACCAGGACGTGGACAGCATGGCCTTTGCCAAAGGCCTGGTGTCTGAACTGCAGTGGTTTGCGCAAACGACGTCCCACCGCCAGGTTACCAGCATTTTTTTTGGCGGTGGCACACCGTCGCTGATGCCGCCTGCGGCCGTTGCTGCCGTGCTCGATGAAATAGCCAAGTTGTGGTCGGTGGCCGATACGGTTGAGATCACCATGGAAGCCAACCCCACCAGTGTTGAAGCTGAGAATTTTCGCGGCTACCGCCTCGCCGGTGTCAACCGCGTGTCGGTCGGTGTACAGGCGCTGAACGAGGAAGACTTGAAAGCCCTCGGCCGCCAGCACACGCCACAGGAAGCCATCCGTGCCTTCAAGCTGGCCCTCAAGGTTTTCCCGCGCGTCTCGTTTGACCTGATCTACGCGCGGCCCAGGCAAACGCTCGAGGGTTGGCGCGAGGAGCTGAAACGCGCCCTGGGCGAGCAGGAGGGCCATATGTCGCTGTATCAGCTCACCATCGAGCCCGGTACTGCCTATTTTGATCTCCACGCCAAGGGCACCCTTGTCATCCCCGATGAAGACAAGGCAACCGACATGTTCGATTTGACGCAGGACCTGACCGAAAAGGCGGGGCTCCATGCCTATGAAGTTTCCAACCATGCAAGCGAGGGCCAGGAGTCGCGCCACAATTTGCTGTACTGGCGTTACGGGGAATACGTGGGCGTAGGCCCCGGTGCCCATGCAAGGATTGGCGAGGGCGAAAACCGCCGCGCCATCGTCATGGAAAAATACCCCGAGACCTGGCGCAAGCTGGTGAACGACAAGGGCAACGGCATTATCGAAAATATCCCCGTTGATCCCAAGGACCAGGCCTCTGAGTATCTCCTCATGGGATTGCGCATTTCCGAAGGCATTGATCTCACCCATTATGAAAAGCTCAACGGTGAAGCCATGGACGCAAACAAGATTGCCGGCTTGAAATCACTGGGCCTCATCCGGCGCGAGGGCCAGCAGCTGATGGCGACGCGCGATGGCCGCCGCCTGCTCAACGCCGTCATCAGCGAACTGGCCCACTGATGCCTAGAACCTACGTCATTGGCACTGCAACCTACGAGGCTGAAAGGCTGGCGGGCGGACTGTATGTGACAGCCACCCCCATCGGCCACCTTGGAGACGTGACCTTGCGGGCCCTGGCCACTATGGCCGCCGTCGACGTGCTGCTGTGCGAAGATACGCGCACCACCGGAAAGCTGCTTGAGCGCTACGCCATTCGCACCAGGCTCATGCCCTATCATGAACACAACACCGAACGGGTGCGCCCGGCCATTCTCAAGGCGCTTGCCGATGGTGCATCTTATGCGCTCGTCAGCGATGCGGGCATGCCGCTGGTGTCCGACCCCGGCTACCGCCTGGTGAACGACTGCATCGACCACAGCATTCCCGTGACCGCCGTTCCCGGGGCATCTGCGGTGCTGACAGGTCTTGCACTTTCCGGATTGCCCACCGACCGCTTCACATTCCTGGGTTTCCTGCCAGCCAAATCCGGTGAGCGCAAAAAAATCCTCGGCGAATTTGCCGGCGTAAGGTCAACCCTCATCATGTTTGAATCGCCGCACCGCATTGTTGATGCGCTGGAGGATGTGAGCGCCACCCTTGGCAACCGCAAGGTCGCCGTGACCCGCGAACTCACCAAGCTGCATGAGGAAGTGGTGCGCGGAACCGCTACGGAAGTTCACGACATTCTGAAATCCCGTGCCAGTGTCAAAGGTGAAATCACTCTCGTCATTGCACCGCCTGTTCAATCTGCAGCTGAAATCAGTGAAGAAGATTTGGAACGGGCCATAACTGATGCCCTGGCCTCCATGCCTGCCGCCAAGGCCGCAAGTGACGTGGCCAAGCGCTTTGACCTCGCTAAGAAAGATGTCTACGCCCGCATCCTGGCGCGAAAACATGAGGGCTAGGCGCGAAGCTTCGGAAAGGCGCGGGCGGCTTGCCGAACTTGCAGCGATGGCCTACCTGCGCTGCAAGGGCTACCGGCTGCTCGCCCACCGTTTCAAAACCCCGCAGGGTGAGATCGACCTCGTCATGCGCCGGAAAGATGTGACCGCCTTTATCGAGGTGAAAGCACGGCGTTCGACGGACCTGGGCGTTGAAGCCGTAACCCAGTACCAGTCCAGGCGCATTGCCGCGGCGGCGCGCAGCTGGATGGCGCGGGACAGGATTGCCAACGCCAGTTTCTGCCGTTTTGACATCGTGGTGGTGAATGCCTACCTTTGGCCCCACCACATCGAAAACGCCTTCCCGGGAGATGCCTGAACCATGCCGCTCAAAGTCGCCATCCAGGCAGACCCCATGCAAAGTTTCAACATCAAGGGTGACAGCACATTTGCCATCATGCTGGAAGCGCAGGCGCGCAAGCATCCGCTGTTCCACTACGAAACCAAGACCCTGGCGTTGCGCGGCGGCGCCCTGTTTGCAACCGGCCATGACGTGACCGTGCGGGATGAACAAGGCAATCATTTCAGCTTTGGGGACAGGAAAACGGTGGACCTCGGCAGCTTCGACGTCGTCCACATGCGCCAGGACCCGCCCTTCGACATGGGCTACATCACCGCCACCCACATGCTCGACCATATCCATCCCAAGACACTTGTTGTGAACAACCCAAGCGAAGTGCGCAATGCGCCGGAAAAACTCTTCGTCCTCAACTACCGCCAGTTCATGCCCGAAACCCTGATCACGCGGGATGCAGGCGAAGTGGCGGAGTTTCGCAAAGCCCACGGCGACATCATTTTGAAGCCGCTCTACGGCAACGGCGGTGCCGGCGTGTTCCGCCTCAGCGATGGCGACCAGAATTTCTCGTCGCTCCTCGAACTCTTCGCCGGGGCCTTCAAGAACGAACCCTTCATCGCGCAGAAATACCTGAAGGACGTGCGGAAGGGTGACAAGCGCATCATCCTGGTGGACGGCAAGGTGGCAGGCGCCATCAATCGCGTACCGGCCGAAAACGAAAGCCGCTCCAACATGCATGTGGGCGGCCGTCCCGAACCCACCACGCTTACAAAACGCGAGCAGGAGATCTGCGCCGCCATGGGCCCGGACCTGAAACGCCGTGGACTGATCTTCGTCGGCATCGACGTCATCGGCGACTACCTCACCGAAATCAACGTGACATCACCAACGGGAATCAGGGAAGTCAAGCGCTTCGGCGGGGAAGATATTGCGGCCATGATCTGGGACGCGATTGAGGCACGAAGGTAGTAGCCTTCGAAGTGCGAACATTATTGAAGACTGCCAAAAATTTATCTACAAACGGTGCTTCAAAATCCCTTAAGCCGCGTCCGCAGGATGCACCCGCTTCTTGATTTCCGCCCCATGCTCACGCTCAACAATGGCAATGTCATACTGGCTTTGCAGGTCGAGCCAGAATTGGGCGGTGTTGCCGAAATAGAGTGCCAGCCGCAACGCGGTGTCTGCTGTGATTGATCTGCGGCTGTTGAGAATATCGGTCACGCGCCCTGAAGGAACGCCCAAATTAATAGCAAGCCGATTGGCACTTAGTTTTCTCGCGTCCAACTCGCGGCGGAGCAGGCGTCCAGGATGAATTGCAGGTGCCATGATCTAACCCTTGTGATAATCGACAATTTCAACTTCGTAGGCATCACCGTCACGAAACTCAAAACAGACCCGCCAGCGCGCATTTACCGTCATCGCCCATTGGTTCCTGCGATTGCCCTTCAATTTGTGAAGGCCAACGCTTTTCAACGGGCTCAGGTCGATTAAACTTTTCGCCACATTGAGAGCCGCAAGCAGCTCCAGTGCAGAATTCAAGTCTAGCCCACGAAATTGACTGGAACGCTCGTCATCCCAGACCTTTCGTGTTGCCGCATTTCGCCACGTGCGGATCATGGCAGAAACGTACTACGTTTGACGGCGCAATACAAGATGGGCAGCAGAAGCGTTACTTCCCCGCATCACCCGGATCCAGCAGGCGGTGGAGATGCACGATGAAGTATCGCATCTGGGCGTTGTCGATGGTTTCGCGGGCCTTGCCTTGCCAGGCGGTGTGGGCGGTGGCGTAGCTGGGGAAGAAGCCCACGACATCAAGCTTGCTCAGGTCCTTGAAATCGACGTTTTTCACATCGTTGAGTTCCCCGCCGAACACCATGTGCAGGAGCTGGGTGCCGGGGGCGGGTTTCTTGGGGGTGGCGGCCATGGGGTTAACCTCGTGATTCAGTGCAGCGTGCTGCCAGCGCTCCTAACTCACACGCCCGCAATGGTCAATCCTTCAACCAGGATGGTGGGCGCATTGGTGGAGGATTTGAATTCAAGGTCGTTGGCGGGCACCAATGTTTTGAACATGTCGATCAAGTTGCCAGCAATGGTGATCTCACTCACCGGGTAGGCAAGCTCGCCATTCTCGATCCAGTATCCCGATGCACCCCGGCTGTAGTCGCCGGTCACCATGTTGACGCTGTTGCCAATGAGCTCGGTGACGAACAGGCCCTGCCTGATGCCACGGATCATCGCTTCCGGGGTTTGCGTGCCAGGTTGCATGTGCAGATTGGAGGATGAGGGACCGGGCGGACTTGAAAGGCCCCGCGAACCATTTCCGGTTGGCGTTAGATTCAATTGCCGGGCGCTGCGCAAATCGAGATACCAGCCCATGAGCTTGCCACCGGCAATCATCTCCCGCGTCACACTGGGCAGGCCTTCGCCGTCAAACGGCCGCGATGCCATGCCCCGCACCCGCAATGGATCATCGATGATGGAGATATCGGGTGCGAAAATCTGCTGGCCCATGCGGTCCTTGAGGAATCCCGTGCCCCGCGCCACGGCAGCGCCATTGATGGCCGATGACAAATGCCCAATGAGGCTTGACGCCACGCGACGGTCATAGATGACGGGAACCGACTGGGACGCGATCTTTCGCGCACCCAGGCGTCTGGCTGCGCGTTCCCCGGCGGATTTTCCAACGTCGCCAGCAGCCTTCAAATCTTCAAAATGGGCGGCGGCGGAATAATCATAGTCCCGTTCCATGCCAGTTCCTTCGCCGGCAATGGCCGAAACGCTGAGCGAAATGCTTGAGCGCCCGTAACCCCTGGCAAAGCCATTGCTGGTCACCAGCGCCATTTTGCGCGCTGAGGCCGATGCACTCGCACCACCCGATTTGGTAACGCCCGCAACTGCAAGGGCCGCAGCTTCAACCTCCGTGGCCATGGCTTTCAAGCCATCGCTGTCGGGCAGGTACGTGGATACCAGGTCGAGCTCGGGAAATTTTGTGGCCAGCAGTTCGCGGTGTGCAAGGCCTGCCAACGCATCCGGCGGTGTGGCGCGGGCCATGTCCCATGCGGTTTCAACAAGGCGCTGCAACGCGTCCGAACTGAACACGCTTCCCGAAATCATCGCCGAGGATTGACCCGCGAACACCCGCAAACCCACGCCGCGCGCTTCCGTGCGTTCGAGCTTTTCGATTTTACCCTCGCGCATTTCAATATCAGTGCCTTGCGAATCCACCGCAAGGGCATCAGCCCCGTCGGCACCCAGTTTAAGGGCCCGCGCAATCACGTCTTGGGCAAGGTCGAGAAGTTCATCAGTCATGGGAATATGCAATCCAGCAGCAGAAAAACGGCAATCAATAATCCAAAGTCACGGTTTGCCCTGAACAGGCGCAAGCAAACAGCCGCGTTGTTCATGTCAAACCGCAAAAGCTGCCAGACGGCATGGGCCGCTGCCAGTGCCACCCCTATATGGGCAATGAAACCCGCCCCGGCAAGCCACAGGCCCACATCGATGGCGACCAGCGCAACGACGAAAAAACCGATAAGCCAAGCCCGGGTGCTTTCCCCAAATTGCAGGGCCGTGGATTTTACCCCGATCAGCACATCATCTTCGCGGTCCTGGTGGGCGTAGATCGTGTCATAGGCCAGCGTCCATGATACGCCGCCCACATAGAGAGCCAGCGCTGCCCACGAGAGTGAGCCGTGAACCGCACTCCAGCCCACCAGGGCCCCCCAGTTGAAGGCAAGGCCCAGCACCAGCTGCGGCCAGTTGGTGACACGCTTCATGAAGGGATAAATCGCAACGATGGCAAGCGATGCGATGCCAAGAATGATGGTGTAGCGGTTGAACTGCAGCAGGACAGCCAGTCCGATGAGCGAGAGCACGACGAGAAAGCCGAACGCCTGCATCACGCCAACCCGGCCCGAAGGCAGGGGCCGCGACCGTGTGCGCGCCACCTGTGCGTCTAGATCGCGGTCGACGATGTCATTCAGCGTACAGCCGGCTCCGCGCATGACGATCGCGCCTAAAAGGAACAGCGCAGCAAACCACATATTCGGCTGCGTCTCGCCCGCTGCAATTTGTGCCAGCAGCAAACTCCACCAGCACGGCAACAGCAGAAGCCACCAGCCGATCGGCCTGTCGGCCCGCATCAGCTGGGCATAGCTGCGCAGCGGTTCCGGCAGCCAGCGCTCCACCCAGTTACCCGACGGCGCATCGACGATGTGATGGCTGGTATCATTCATGCCGCTCTGTTACATCGTAACCCTTATGAAAACCACACCCCGGCTGCATGTTGCGGCAAAGCTGGCTGAAGCCAGTGAAATCCCGCTCACCCGCGAACAGGCCCATTACCTGACGGGCGTCCTGCGCCTGCAGCCCGGTGATGCGGTGCGCGCCTTCAACGGCGAAGATGGGGAATGGCTGTCGTGCCTTGCAAACGTGACCAAGAAATCCGTTTCCCTGCGTTTGGAAAAACGGGTGCAGGACGTAAAACTGCCGCCCGACATCGATTATGTTTTCGCCCCCCTGAAACATGCGCGACTGGATTACATGGTGCAAAAGGCAACCGAGCTTGGCGCCCGGCGGCTGCGTCCGGTGATGACCGCCCGCACCGTGGCCGAGCGCGTGAACCTTGACCGCATGCGCGCCAATGTCGTTGAAGCCGCCGAGCAATGCAACCTGGTGCATGTGCCGGAGGTTCTGGAGCCTGAGAAATTTGAGCACCTGCTCGCCCATTGGGACAGCCCCCGGTCGCTGGTTTTCTGCGACGAAACCCTGGGTGCCACCAATCCGCTGAAAAGTCTCGCACATCTGAAACCACCCGCTGCCGTGCTGGTGGGCCCCGAGGGCGGCTTTACCCCCGATGAAATCAAGCTGCTCAAATCCCTCGAGTTTGTGACCGCCATTTCCCTGGGCCCGCGGATTTTGCGGGCCGATACCGCGGCAATTGCCGCACTGACCCTCGTCCAGGCCCTGTGCGGCGATTGGTAATCATCACGCAAACTGATGGATTGCGGATAATCTTTGACTTGCCGGATGGGGTGGCAAGCCTTACATCCTTGGCGGTATTGGCAACCAAGGATACCTACCCGTGAGCGGACCAACCCCCGACACCGACGAAGCGCGTTCGCCCATTGACACAAAATCCCAGCTCATCGAGGCCCTGAGCACCGGCTCAAAACCCAAGGCGCAATGGCGCATTGGCACCGAGCACGAAAAATTCCCCTTCCTCACCGACACCCTTGAACCCGTACCCTATGACGGCCCGCGCTCGATCCGTGCCCTGCTGGAAGGCATGCGTGACCGGTTCGGCTGGGCCGGTGTTTATGAGGATGGCAACATCATTGCGCTGAGCGATCCCCATGGCATGGGTAATGTTTCGCTGGAACCCGGCGGCCAGTTTGAACTCTCAGGTGCACCGCTGGAAACCGTGCATGACACCTGTGAAGAAGTGCATGAGCATCTCGTCCAGGTGCGTGAAATCGGTGATGCCCTGGGCATCGGCTTTCTGGGGCTGGGTGCATCGCCCGTGTGGTCCCGGGCCCAAACCCCGATCATGCCCAAGGGCCGCTACAAGATCATGGCACCCTACATGGACAAGGTTGGCCGCTATGGCCGCGACATGATGTTCAGGACCTGCACCGTGCAGGTGAACCTCGACTTTGGTTCCGAGGCCGACATGGTGCAGAAACTGCGCGTGTCACTTGCGCTGCAGCCCATTGCCACGGCACTGTTTGCAAATTCACCATTCCTTGATGGCAAACTCAACGGCTTCCAGTCGTTCCGCTCGCAAGTGTGGACCGATACCGATAATGCCCGCGCCGGCATGCTGCCGTTTGCCTTTGAAAGCGGCATGGGCTTTGAACGCTACGTTGATTACGCCCTCGATGTGCCCATGTATTTCGTGATGCGCGAC
>JANMKJ010000025.1:0-4242 GCA_031371945.1 Rhodobiaceae bacterium | reverse complement strand
GGCATCAGCGCCGCCGAAAGGCATAGCATTATGCAGGGTTTGACCGAGCGGGTGGAGACACTCACGCTGCGTAAACGGCGCCGCGGCGGTCGGCAGGGAAGACTATCCGGAAGTTAAGATTCTGGGATAACAAGCCTCTGTTAGGTCATTAACCTTATTTAAATACCGCTGCAACTGCTTTTCAGGGGCAGCTACTGGGTGCATGGCGCACAGGGCAAGAATCCTGCCCACGGGCCCCCTAGGTGCCTTAGGACTGATTTCAACTTAAGGTATTCAATCCAGAAAATTTCGAGTCTTGGCTTAGAACTGGTAGGCGAAATTGGCTCCACCAGTGTAAGTATTTGATTCTTTTAGAAGAATTCCACTCACCTCGGCAGTGAGAGCCAATTGGGCATTGGCGCCAAAGGCGAAGTTAAGCCCGGTTTGCAGGCGCAAATCGGTGTTTGGATCAGACAATTGCACGCCGAGAACCTTGTCCTTGACACGGTTTATCACAGCCCAATCCACTTCAGCACCGAGCCAGGGTTCAACAGTATTGGCGCCGCCAATCGAGATGGTGTTTCCAATCTGCACAGCCGGAGAAATCACCATGGTTTCAATGGTTTGAGCATTGAGGCCGGCAGCAGCATCCTGCCACTCCTTTGACCAGGCAAACGTAAGGGATGGCGAAAAACGCCAGGTGCCGGAATACCAGTAGCCGGTCAGCGCTTCGGAGGTTTGAATTCTATCGGAGTCGAACTTGGTTGCTCCGCTATTCACATTCGTATCCAGCGAGGTTCCCAAAATGTTGGCGGAAAATACCAGGTTATCCGAGAGGGTTAGGCCCAAATAGGCACCGCCGCCCCAACCGTCGGTTTTCTGGCTTGGGGCGACAGGACCGTTCCCCTTCAGGCTGGAATTTTCGTAGGTTCCCATCAGTCCCAAGACGAGGCTGTCAGTCACCTTGTAGTCGGCCCCAACGATGGCATTAACCAGGCCACCGTCCAAGTTGGATACGGCGGAGGTATCATTCAGCCAGCTATACTTGCCATCAGCCCACATATTCCACTTGGAAACCGCGGCAGGTACAGCAACATCGGCAGTTGGCGCAATTGTGATTTCACCAGAGCCGGAAAGTCGCTCCAGAATGTCATGGGCGGTGGTCAACTCCAGACCTGCGGGTTCGGTTTGATCTGGGCCATTATCGAATCGGCCAACGATCAGGTTTCTGATAGACGTTGATGTATTGATCAAAGATTGGCGATTTATCAAAGGCTTGGAGCAAGCCGTAACATAATCGCTCTGGATATCATTGTTCAGCACATCACAAAAGGCAGAAGCTGGCAGTGGTGGGGCGGTCTGCTGGGCGAAACCGGTCGAACATCCAGCAAAAAACGCCAACGACAAAGCGGTCGCAAACAAGTTTATCCGCATCACACCCTCAAATCATGCCCCGAATGGAATTCTACCACATTTTGACGGATGTTTGCCAATACGAAGTTTACTCTGCGGCCAACATTCTCCGCGATTGTGTCTCGACTGCCGCAAGGGCGCGGGTTAGCACCTCGAGCCCTGCCCCGGGCTTATGGCTTTGTTCTGAAATGATTTGTCGCCAAATCCTGCCACCTGGCTGGGTATGGAAAAGCCCCAACATATGGCGGGTTATTTTTGAGAGCCACTGCCCCTCGGCCAACTGCTGTTCAATATAGGGAAACATAGCCTGCACCGCATCGATGCGACTTGCCAAAGGACCCGGGGTCGAAAAGAACATCCGATCCACGTCGGCCAAAAGCCACGGCGTGTGATAGGCACTTCTCCCCAGCATGACGCCGTCGAGGTTTGCCATTTCAGCCACGGCGTGCTGGGGCGAGTCCAAGCCACCATTGAGAATGATGGAGAGGTGCGGGAAACTTGCCTTCAGCGCATGAACCCGGGCATAATTCAAAGGTGGAATTTCACGGTTTTCCTTC
Organism: Rhodobiaceae bacterium; assembly: GCA_031371945.1. GTDB lineage: Bacteria > Pseudomonadota > Alphaproteobacteria > Rhizobiales > Aestuariivirgaceae > Aestuariivirga. The sequence continues at coordinate 2,293 of JANMKJ010000025.1, read as the reverse complement.
GGGCTCAGGCCCTTCAGCCAAGCTTTTCGGGCGTGGATAATGAATGTATTACAACCGGTTAGGGAAACAGCCTCAACGAACTTATCAAGGCCTGCGTTTTCATCCTGGTCGTCAATGCCAATACGGCACTTTACGGTCACGGGAATTTTCACAGCGCTTTGCATGGCGGCCACGCAGTCTGCCACCAATTGCGGTTCTGCCATCAGGCAGGCCCCGAACCTGCCCTCCTGTACCCGGTCCGAGGGGCAGCCAACATTCAAATTGATTTCCATGTAACCGTAATCTTGACCGATCCTTGCCGCCTCAGCCAGCATTGCAGGATCGCTACCGCCAAGCTGAAGCGCTACGGGTTGCTCAAACGCATCAAAGCCCAGCAAACGATCACGGTCGCCGTGGCGAATTGCCTGGGCTGTGACCATTTCGGTATAAAGCAAGGCATGGCGCGTGAGATGACGGTGGAAGACCCGGCAGTGCCGGTCGGTCCAATCCATCATGGGGGCAACGGCGAATATTTTACCTTTGTTATTCAATAGATTATCCATAGCCTGTCGGGCGGGCGATATACATTATTGCAAAGGTGTGCGCAGGAAAGCCTGCAATCGTCAAGTCACCGTCTGGCAAATGGACAACCAACTCCACAAGCATCGTTGACTCTAGAAAGAGTTTTGGTCCAGAGTAGTGGTATGACAGGTATACCACTATGATCGCCATCAAGCGCGCCAAACTGTTTGAGCAGGTGGCAGAAGTGCTGGAGCGACGCATTCATGATCAGAGCCTGCCTGCCGGTGCCGAGTTGCCATCGGAACGGGACCTGATGAAGGAATTTGCGGTGGGACGGCCAGCGGTTCGCGAGGCACTGTTTCACTTGCAGAGAATGGGACTCGTTGAAATGCGGGCGGGCGCCAGGGCTCAGGTTGCAGTGCCTTCGGTGCGCGGTGTGATGCATTCGGTAGCCGGCAGCGCGCGCTACCTGCTTTCGGCCTCAGAAGGCCTGAAACACTTCCAGGAAGCGCGAACACTGTTTGAAACGGGTTTGGTGCGGGATGCGGCGCGCATGGCGTTGCCCGACGATATCGAACGGCTCAGAAATGCACTTGATGACAACAAGACGGCCATCGGAAATACGAGGCGGTTTGAACAGTCGGATGTAGCATTTCACTTTGCCATCGCCACGGTGCCGAAAAATCCGATTTACACAACTTTGCATTCGGCGATCGTGGAGTGGCTGGTTGACCAGCGCCACGTGACGCTCAGCTATCCGGGCCAAAACAAGGTTGCCTACAAGGCCCATGCGGCGATATTTGAAGCCATTGCCGACCATGATGGTGACGCGGCGGCAGCGGAAATGCAGGCGCATCTGGAACAGGTGGCAGCGCTCTACTGGAAAGTACGCGAGGCCAAGAAATGAGTGCCTTTGCAATCACTGTTGATTTCACTTTGAAGCCTGGAACGCTGGCTGCATTCCGGAAACTCATTGACCGTAATGCTGCGGACTCCTGCGCACTTGAACCGGGTTGCCAGCGATTTGACGTGCTGGTTCCAAGTGGCGAAAGCGACCGGGTCTTTCTCTATGAAATCTATGATGACCGTGCCGCGTTTGATACCCATCTCAAGACTGCACATTTTGAAGTATTCAATCGTGAGAGCGAAACCCTCGTTGTTGCGAAGACCGTTGTTCAATACGCATTGGTTTGCGAAGGGTCGCTGGACCAATGAAACACAAGGTGAAAAATGCCCCGTAACCAATTGAAGAAGATGGCCCAGAACCGCAGCGTCAAGCTTGGCCACTTTATTGTGGAATTTGCCACACCGGGCATTGGCCACATCATGAAGGCCGCGGGATGTGATTTTGCCCTTTTCGATCTTGAACATTCGGGCTTCAGTTTTGAAACGGTGAAAAGTGCGATCCGCTATTTTGAAGCGGCTGACGTTGCTGCGATCGTGCGGGTGCCTTCAAAGGAATATCAGCATATTGCGCGGGCCTGCGACATGGGCGCGGAAGGTATCATGATCCCCATGGTGGGAACAGCAGCGGAAGCCAAAGCCATTGTGGATTGCATGAAGTATTTTCCCGATGGAAAGCGGGGCGTGGCCCTGGGTGTGGCACACGATAATTACACAGGCGGTTCTGTACCGGAAAAGCTGGCGGGTGCGAATGAGCGAACGACCCTCTTCTGCCAGATTGAAACTGCTGAAGGAGCAGAAAATGCTGATGCCATTGCGGCGGTGAAGGGTGTTGACGCGTTATGGGTGGGACATTTCGATCTTTCCGTTTCACTCGGCATTCCCGGCG
>JANMKJ010000542.1:0-8004 GCA_031371945.1 Rhodobiaceae bacterium | reverse complement strand
GTCATAATGCTGTTGAACAGGGCATAGCGGAATTGCCTGGCCACATCCACGCCGCCAAACTTCCCCTCGAGAAATCCCAGTAGCCTGAGATAGTTTTCCATCGTTGGATGCACAGGGTAAAAGTTGAGGGGGCGCGCATTGAAATCAGCCGTGGCCGTCAAGCTGCTGGCAATAGTCCAGTAGATGGGGACCAAGGACCACAGTAGCAGAACCGTAACGCCAATCCACACCATCACTTGCATGTACCAAGACTGCCGCATCACCCAAGCCTCGTGCTGCGATGGACGCGCAAGACATAGGCCAGTGAAATGGCAAGCGAGATGAAGGTGACGGCCAGTGAAAGCGCCATGCCATAGGAAAAATGGAATTTCTTGAACGCTTCGAGATAGATCTGCAGCAGTATGGGCCGCGTCTCAACGCTGTAACGGTTCAGCACCACGGCTTCATCAAATAGATTGAACGCTGAAACGGTAGCATTTGTCATCGCCACGGCAATCGCACCCCGCGTCAATGGCAGCGTAATCGCCCGGAACATGCCAAAGCGTGTGGCCCCATCCATCCTTGCGGCCTCGTAGAGCTCACCTGGAATGCTCTGCATCGCCGCCAAAACGATGACAATTGTCAACGGCAACATTCGCCATACATGAACCAGTGAGATCAGCAACATCGCAGCTAGACTGTCATTGAACCAAAGATGGTTTTCAAAATCAAAGCCGAAGAGGATAAGCACGCCATTGAGCAAGCCCGCACCCGGTGCATAGATCCACTGCCAGATGACGCTGCTCACCACCGCAGGAAGCGCCCAGGGCAAAACAACAGCTGCTAGTATCCACTGCCTCCCTATCTTGACCTGGTTGATCAGTGAGGCTGCTGCCACTCCCAGAACCGTTTCTGCGGTCACCGCAATGAGCACAAACTTGAAAGTATTGATCCACGACTGGCCAACTTCCCTGTCGCCGAACATGCGGAAATAATTTCGGAGGCCAACGAACGGCATTCCCTGCTGCATGGGATCAACCCGGTGCAAGCTGTCCCACCCGGTACTGGCGAGTGGGTAGAACACCAGGCCCACCATGGTCACGAGAATGGGCAATACCAGCAGGAAACCAAGAATGGCGTCGGCAGGTTTGCCAACGCCATATCTGTGTTGCAGCGTGCCTGCGCCGGCCCCAGAACTCACTGCTTCTTGGCCTCCTCGACTGCAGTGGCGATCTGTTGCATGGCCTGGTCAACAGTAATGTCTCCCTTGGCCATGCTGTTGATTGACGTATTCACCGCCAACGAGAATTGCGGATACCAGGTAGGAGCACCTTGCGGAAACAGCGCTTCCACCGTTGGCGCCTGGGCCACAAGTGCCTCACCGCTGAACAGTTTGCCCTGGCTCTGCAGCTCCGCAAGTGCAGAAGTGCGGGTTGGCAGAACCCCATTGCCATAGTTGTGGATCTGGAATTCCTTTGATGTCATCCACCGCACGAATTCCTTGGCAGCATCCTGGTGGGTTGAGGTCTTTGGGATACCCAAACCTTCCAGCAGGCCAAAACTCCGCGTGGTGCCGCTCACAGTGGCAACAGGAATGGCTGCCACATGTCCGCCAACCACCGACTTGGCCGGATCATTGTACTCACCCAGCCGGCCAGGTTCGCCGCTGATCATGATGCTCGCAAGGCCCTTGGCAAAAAGTGTTTCATTTATCTCGCTATCCTTCAGCGCAGTGGATGCAGGATCAACCAGCCCCTCCTTGAGCAGCATCAGCTCAAACGCCATCGCCTTGTAACCAGCTGAGTCCGGTGACACGAAAGCCGGGTTCATATCCTTGTCGAAGAGATCGCCACCAAAGGCTTTGGTAAGAAGATACCAACTGGTGGATGCCCCTTCTGTTGCCGAGAGGGGAAGTCCAATCGGATATTGCGCAATCCCTTTGGCCTTGATGGCCTTGGCCGCTGCCACCAACTCGTCAAGCGTCTTGGGAATGGTGGTAATGCCCGCATCCTTGAAATGCGTCGAATTGATCAGCATCACGCGAAAATCATTGGTATAGGGAATTGCCAGCACGTCGCCATTCACGGCAAAAATCGTTGATCCCTTGATGTCTTCAAGGGTATCCTTGTCCACGGTATCATTGAGCGGAATATACCAACCGGCGGCAGAAAACTGCCCCGTCCATGACCAGTCAAATTCCGTGACATCTGCGGGTGCGGTTCCCGCCAGCAGTGCGGTTGAAACCTTGATTGACACATCGTCCCAGCTTGCCGTTTGCAGGTCAAGCTTGATGCCCGTGGCTTTTTCAAAGTCCGCCGCCATGTTGGCGTCCTGCGGCGATGGCAGCAAAACGGTGATCGATTGGCCGGCGTAGGGCTTGGCATCATCTGCCAAAGACAGACTGCTTGTGCCTGCCATTAGCAGAATAGAAAGTGCGAGAATTGAGCTCATCTTGGGTAACGACATCTTATCCTCCATGTAACTTCATCCCGGTTCCCGGGTTTATTTTTGAGATGCTATCGCTGGAAATCCTGACTTTCTTGCCGATTTCGCTTTAACCTTTCTGTTTTTTAAGTGCCAGTTGCCTTTTTGGTCAATTGCGGAAACGCCGCCGATAGTCCTTGGGCGTGCACCCCACCTGATGCTGGAATGCGTCGTAGAAGCGGCTGAGCGATCCGTGCCCGCTTTCAAACGCCACTTCGATGATGGCCATATCGGTATCCGCCAGTAACTTCAGCGCATGGTTCAGCCGGCGCTGTCGCAAGTACTGGGCAATGGATTGACCCAAAACCTTTTGGAACGTGGCTGTCGCATTGGTGGGGTGAAGGCCACTCACACGCGCCACGTCTGAAACCTTGATGGGTTTGGCAAATTCGCCGTTGATGTAGTTGGTCATTTGCTGCACCCGCGCAATGACCCGCTTGTCGGCAACCAGCATGCGGTGGCGCCGGTGATCGTCGTCAAAATTTGCATCCGACTTGTCCACCCGCTGCTGGTCAATGGCGAGGCGACGCACTCGCAGCCGCACTTCATCCCGCAGGATTTCCTGGACCTGCTCTGATGGATCGTCCCACTGCTTCGCCCAGCGCCTGAATGCCAGGCAATCCGCATCATCGGATGAGGCTGACGTCAACACATGCCCCGTCAGAAGATCGTTGCGGAAATCACTCGAGACAACCAGCGACAGGAAATCGGCAAAGGGCACATAGGCACAGACCAGTTCTGTGTCGTTCACCGCTGACACAACCTGGTGCGGCACCGCCGCCCAGAAACAATAGATCACACCTTGGTTGAGGTTCACTTGCCGGCCATTGATGAGATACGTCATTCCACCCCGGATAATGACATTGAGCTCCACATGGTCATGCCAATGCGCTTCCGGCATCGGCTCAACGACATGGATTTCGGCCAAAAACTCATCCGGCCTCAAAAAGCGGCTGCCTGTCAAACGCGGGTCAAGCTGGCGCAAAATTCCCTTCCTCTTTCCCGAAACGTTAACACATTCAACAGCAATTTCACTCGAAAACTGGAATCAAGCCTCTCAAAACAGCAAGAATATTCTGAATTCTAATGGCAAGATATATAAAAGCGTAATAGACGATGGGAATCCACCATGACGAAAATATGCCTGATCGGAGCCGGAAGTACCGTTTTCGCCCGCAACATCTTAAGTGACGTTCTGAGCAATCCGGAACTCGCATCCTCTGAAATAGCTCTTTACGATATTGATCCCGTCCGCCTGTCGACCTCGGAAGTCATGGCCCGCCGCATCTGCAGCGCCCTGGGCCAAGCCGACCAGACCAAGCTGTTGGCCACCACCGACCGCGGCCGCGCCCTGCATGGTGCAGATTTCGTCATCCTGATGATGCAGGTTGGTGGCTATAAGCCTGCAACTGTCACCGATTTCGAAGTTCCCAAAAAATTCGGCCTCCGCCAAACCATTGCAGACACGCTGGGCATCGGCGGTATTTTCCGTGCCCTGCGCACCATTCCCGTGGTCTTCGAAATTGCCAGGGATATGCGTGTGCACTGCCCCAAGGCACTCATGATGAATTACGTGAATCCGATGGCCATGATCAGCTGGGCCATGACCGAGGCTTTCCCCGATATCCGCTACATTGGCCTCTGCCACTCGGTTCAGGACACATCGCAATTCCTCGCCAAAACCCTAGGCGAGGACATCGCAGATATTGACTACCTCTGTGCCGGTCTCAACCACGTCGCTTTCTTTCTCAAATTCGAAAAGCGCATGCCGGACGGCAAGAATGTGGATCTCTATCCCAGGCTTCAGCATCTCGCCCGCATCGGGGATTTTCCTCCGCATGATGCCGTGCGCTTTGAAGTGTTGAAGCGCTTTGGCCATTTCGTCACTGAAAGTTCCATCCATTTTTCCGAATATACGCCCTGGTTCATCAAACGCGGCCGCGATGACCTTCTCTCAACCTTCCACCTGCCTCTCGATGAATATATCACGCGGTGCGAACGCCAGATCGCAGAGTGGCATGAGCTGCGCCACGAACTGGAAGATGAAAGCCGGCCCATCGATGTCTGCCAAAGCAATGAATATGCAGCAGCCATCATTCATTCCTGCGTCACGGGGAAGCCCAGCCTGGTTTATGGAAATGTGCGCAACAATGGGTTGATCGAAAATCTTCCGCCCAACGCCGCCGTCGAGGTGCCCTGCCATGTGGACCGCAATGGCATCCAGCCCATGCGCGTTGGACGTATTCCCGTTCAACTTGCCGCCATCATGCGCAGCAACATCAATGTGCAGGAACTGGCGGTGACAGCATCGCTAACCGGGAACCGTGATCATATCTACCATGCGGCCGCCATGGACCCTCACACGGCTGCCGAACTGTCACTTGCTGAAATCGAAAAGCTGGTGGACGAACTCATCCTTGCCCACGGAACGCTGCTGCCGGAATTTGCGCGGAAATCGGCATGAACGCATATGATCTGACGGGAAAGGTCGCGATCGTGACCGGAAGCCAGCGGGGCATTGGCCTCGGCATTGTCACGGAACTGGCCACGGCAGGTGCCCAGGTCATATTATCTGGAATCGTGGACGAAGCAGGCGAACTGGCGGCAAAAGCGTTGCGACAGCAGGGATTGAAGGTCAGTTTCCGGCACATGGACACAAGCAATGAGGCCGAAGTAATAAACGTCGTAACCGAAACGGCAGAGAAATTTGGCCGCATCGATATCGCCGTAACCAATGCCGCGATATATCCCAATACACCTATAGCGGAGATATCTACTGCAGAGTGGGATGAAGTGCTGGCGGTCAATTTGCGCGGGGCTTTCCTGCTGTCGCGGACATGCCTCCCTCATTTTCAGGCCCGCAAGTCTGGCCGCGTCATATTTCTCTCGTCGATCACCGGACCCCGCGTTTCGTCTCCCGGCTATGCACACTACGCCACCACCAAAGCCGGCATTCTCGGTTTCATGCGAACCGCAGCCTTGGAATGGGCCCCCTGGCACATCACGCTCAACGCGGTGGAACCAGGTAACGTCCTGACTGAAGGCGTCCTTGAACACCAGCCACAAAGCTTCGTGGATGCCCAAAAGGCATCAATACCTTTGCATCGACTTGGTACACCGCAGGATATCGCCCATGCCGTGCGCTTTCTTGCCTCCGATGCGGCATCTTTCATTACTGGCCAAACCATTGTAGTGGATGGGGGCCAAACCCTACCTGAGATGGCCACCGCCATCCTCCCCGGAGCCTGAATGCATGGCCAGCGTCTCGGTCAACAAGCTCATCAAATCCTACGGCCCCGTTAAGGTTTTGCAGGACGTCAGCTTTGAAGCACAGGACGGCGAATTCATTGCACTCGTTGGCCCATCGGGCTGCGGAAAATCAACACTTCTGCGAACAATCGCGGGCCTTGAAGCCGTCGAAGGCGGAACCATCACCATTGGCGGCCGCGTCGTGAACGATCTTGACCCTAAGGAACGCGATGCCGCAATGGTTTTCCAGAACTACGCCCTGTATCCCCACATGACTGTCCGGCAGAACATGGGATTCTCCTTGAAATTGCGCGGTGGAACTCCTGTCGAAATCGCCTCGCGCGTGAACGAGGCTGCAAAGATTCTCGGCCTGGAAACTTACCTTGACCGCTACCCGCGCCAACTCTCCGGCGGCCAACGGCAACGCGTTGCCATGGGCCGGGCCATTGTCCGCAAGCCTTCCGTTTTCCTGTTTGATGAACCCCTGTCCAACCTTGATGCTGCCTTGCGCGTCCAGATGCGCTCGGAAATCCGCAATCTCCACAAACGACTGGGTGTCACTTCTATCTACGTCACCCACGATCAGGTGGAAGCCATGACCATGGCTGACAGGATTGTCGCCATGCAGGGCGGCAGAGTTGAACAAATCGGTCCACCCCTCGACCTCTACGACCGGCCTTGCAACACGTTCGTTGCAACATTCATCGGTTCACCAGCCATGAACCTGCTCGCAGGCAAAATCACCAATGGGCGGTTCCTGATGGCGGACGGACAGGCCATTACCTTGCCTCCGGCAGTATTCAAGACTGATGCCTCGCTCCCAGTGAAGTTGGGCATCCGACCGGAACACGTCAGCATCACCAGAACAGCCGCGCCAGATTCTATTTCAGCAGCCGTTCAATCCTGTGAGTCCACCGGAAACATGAGCTATCTGAGCTGCATGGTTGCTGGTACCTCCTTCAACGTGACCGCCGCCCAGCGGTTCGTGGCCAATACGGGAGACAAGGTTACACTCAATCTTGATTTCCAGAACATGCACCTGTTTGAAGCAGAAAGCGGCAAGCGGCTGGTGATCGAAGCAAACCCCAGAACGGTGACCAACTCAGAAAATAACTGACATTTCGGAGCAACGGAACTTCGAGAGTCCTTTAACAGCGTCAGCTGTTGGATGGCGACGGGTTGCAAATGGAGATTTCCATTAAACGGAACCTTCCAGCTATGAGTACAGCACACAATCCCAATTCAGATTGTCGCCTCAATTGGTTCCGAAAGCTTTGAATTTGAACGTGCTGCAATGAGACACCCCACGATAATCAGAACGGCACCGGCCAGCGTCGTCCACACAACGCCTTCGTCAAAGAAAAGCCAGCCAAAAAGAATTGCCCATATGAAAGCCGAATATTCTGTTGGAATGAGATATTGTGCCTCCGCGCGGGCATAGGACCAACTCATCAGGAATTGGCCACTGAGCGATAGGACCGTGACACCAACCAGTAGCAGCCAGTGTTCAGGCGCGAGGCCGGCTGCCAACCAGGGAGCAGGTAGAAGAAACAAGATCGAGAGCGCCATGTTCTGAAAGAACATTATTTCTGTGGGCTTTGCTATTTGCGCCTGCTTCCTCGCGAGGATCAGGTTGCCGGCATAGAACATGGCCGACAAAAGAATGGATATGGTGCCTTGCAGGATTCCCGGTGAATACTGCAAATGCTCGAACTGACCTGCCAGTATGACCACAACGCCTGCAATGCCAGCGAGAGTTGCCCAAATCGCCTCTCTCCTGATGCGTTCGCCCAGCAACACGGCAGCGAGAACCAGGGCGAGGAGTGGCGCAATGAAACTCAGGCCGATGGCGTCGGCCAACGGCAGCTTTGCTAGGCCCCAGAAGAATGTGAGCAATACGATGGCAATGACGGCGGATCGCAAGACGTGAAGTTTGACCACGGGTTTTGCTGGCCACGCCCAGTTTCCTGAAAACCAGATTGAACCGGAAATCAAAGTCGCCAGGCAGCTCCGCCACAGGACCACATTGTAGACGCCGATGGCAATGACGAGCGTTTTCATGGCGGCGTCCATTCCGGACAAGATGCATATGGCACTCGCGCAAACGATGACGGGAACAGCGGGAGTTCGCCTGTCGAGAAAGGAAAAAACGTTCAATTTGAGCTCAATTCTGTAGGCTAGGGGTGATTAATTGCCATCGTCAACCAGCTGTATACACCCGGTTGGCTTCCGGATCGCCAGTTTCATGGGGCACCGCCAGCAATTCCTCCCACACATCTTGAGGTATGCGAT
>JANMKJ010000524.1:0-10637 GCA_031371945.1 Rhodobiaceae bacterium | reverse complement strand
GCCACGGTTTTCTGGATGTTTTCAAGCGAGATTGCGCGGGTCCTTCAGAAACAAATTCTGCGCAATTTGAACTGCGGCAGCTACGCATCGGCACTCAGGCGAAGAACTGATGGCACCGTGCGGAAAACGGCCCGCTTTCCCTTGATCAACGACGAGGACCAAGTGCCCGATCCATCAACGAGATAGAGATGGTCCCCGGGTTTTAGGCTGGCTGAATGCGACATGGTCGGTGTTATGCCACGTGGGAGCACGGGTTTCCAGCTTTGCCCACGAAGGTCGCGTGAAAAGCAGGGAAAGCCTGGTATGCCGGGTAGCCCAGAACAGCAGGATTGGCCCGACCACCCCTGCAGCAGTTGTGACCAGTGAAACCGCGCCCAAATCCGCAATGACATCGAGGCGCAATAGAATTGTGCGGGTGGCGGCCATAAAGAGGAAAAAGGAGAGGTAAATAACAATAGAGTTTTCGCCGACGTAGCGCAGCGGCCGGGCGAGGCTCAATTTAGACAGCAGCACGCCGGCAGAGATGACCGCACCCGCACCAATAAAGCCCAGTGGCAGGCTGATGCCTGGAAGGTGTGCAAGGCCGTGATCCACCATGTAGGTATTACCAAGACCCCAAATGACGAGTCCTGACAGGATGGCTACGACATTGAGGGCGTTAACCTTGGCGGCAAAATCGAAGACGTGACGCGCCAGCCAATAGCCCGCAAAGAAATACACAAAGCGTGCGGCAAACTCATCGATCAGCATGTAGCCGGTTTCAATTGGGGCCATTTCCAGAGCGGCCCCGATGGCGAAGACAAGCAATGGAGGTACTGCGCGCGCCAGTTTCACCACCACGAAGAACACCGCCAGGATGTAGATAAACCACAGGGTTCCAAAGGGCTCGACAAAGCCCAGCGCATAGTCTTGCAATACGCTGGAAATACCCCCGGTTTGGTAAACACCGTAGGACTTGGTCACGGCCTGGATAGTCATCCACAAGACATAGAAGTAGGCAAAATGCAGAACCTTGCTGTCGAAATACTCGCGCCAGGGCCGGTCGATGCGGGACGCCAGGAACAGGCCTGAAATCAGGAAGAAATCCGGCATGCGGAAGGGCCTGGCCCAGTCAATAAAACCATGCAGCCAGGATATTTCACCAGCCGCCTTTTCAACACCCAGTGTGGTGTGCATCATCACTACCAGGACAATGCAGATGCCCTTGGCGTAATCTACCCAATTTATACGGGTATTGGTCGTGTTATATTGCATGCTTGCCGCCTAAAACTGTGCCACGCCGGAACAGTTACCCAGCCGGCCCTTAAGAAACTGCAAACTTCCGGCCATTGCGAAGCCCTGCCGCGTTGGGCTATAGCAGGCCTGATCCGCACCCGTAGCTCAGCTGGATAGAGCGCTGCCCTCCGAAGGCAGAGGTCACAGATTCGAATTCTGTCGGGTGCGCCAATAACCGAAACGGTTAACGCTGCTGGCCAGGTCCGTATTCACCAATTTCATTTACCAGATCAGCTGCTGTAGATGGGAAACGAGCTTGCCATGGCCTCAACCTGCTCCTTGGCTTGTGCCAGCGTGGTCGGGCATTCGGCACTTGGAACGGCAAGTCTGTCGAGGACATCTGCGATCAGAAATCCAAGTTGCCGCGCTTCGCCCACACCCATTCCTCTCGTACTCATGGCCGAAGTGCCCAGCCTTATGCCGGACGTAACATTGGCCTTTTCATGGTCCTGCGGCACCAGGTTTCGATTGCAGGTCAATCCCACGTTTTCCAATGCGCGCTGGGCCCTGTCACCCGTCAGGTAATTGTGGCGAAGATCGAGAATCACCAGTGGTGTGTCAGTGCCGTCCGTCACAATTTTATAACCGCGCGATTGCAAGGTGGAGGCGAGCATCCTTGCGTTGTCAAGAACAGCCCGTGCATAGGACTCGAAATCGGGAGTCAGTGCTTCCCCAAAGCTGACAGATTTGGCCGCTATCATTTCGGGCAGCGGCCCACCCTGCACCCCCGGAAACACTGCGGCATCCATCTTCCGCGCCATCGCCTCGTCGCGGGTAAGAATCAGCCCGCCGCGAGGCCCACGCAAGTTTTTGTTGGTCGTTGTCGTTATGATATCGATGTGGGGAAAAGGATGTGGGTAGAGTCCACAGACGATAAGCGCTGAAAAGTGTGAAACGTCGGCGAGAGTGAATGCCGATACGCTTCTGGCAATTTCGCCAATTTTCTCGAAGTTGATTTGCCGCGGATAGGAGGATCCGCCAACCACAATGAGCTTGGGTCGGTGCCTTTCAGCAAGTTCGGCTATCTGCCCATAATCCAGTAATCCTTCTTCTGTGGTCCCGTAAAATATGGGCGTGAACCATTTCCCCGAAAGATTTGATTGCAAACCATGGCTAAGGTGACCTCCATCCAGGAGTCCCATCGAGAGCACAACGTCTCCGGGGTTAAGGAGTGCGAAATACACAGCCTGGTTTGCCTGAGTGCCGGAATGGGGCTGTACGTTCGCATGGCTGGCGCCAAACATCCGCTTGGCACGTTCGATCGCGAGTAATTCCAGTATATCAATATTTGCAACCCCTGCATGGAACCGCCCGCCGGGATATCCCTCAACTGAGGTAAATGCCATCATTGAGGAAAATGCTTCACGCGCGGCTCTGCTCATGTAGTTTTTTGGAGCAATGAGTTCGATGTTTTTCTGTTGGCGCTCGGCTTCAACCCGGAGTGTAAGGTTGACCAGCTGGTCTTTATCGGAAAGCTGGGTGTTGAAGAGCGATCCAGCGGAACCGTTCGATTTTTTCGCTAACGCTGCGACATCAACAATAGAACTCATGTGAGTTCACCAACACTGTTGAAAGATTCCAGGCCCGGTTTGGTCATGGAATGAAAACTTGGAATAGGCCAGAATCGCGATTTCATTGATTACGCCCCCGTAAGCTTGCAGCATGCACGTATAGGTAGTGGTTTTCTAAAAGTCAAGTTTTGAAGGCTGAAGCGATTAATTCCGGCTCCAACAACGGCAACAACCTGTTAACGGTGCAATTTTAACCCATCATTCGATAGTTGTGGCCCATAACTTCTCCCTGGCACGAATTTGGATGGGAGCGGGCACAGGTGAAAGCAGTTATTCTGGCAGGCGGCCGTGGAACGCGGATTTCCGAGGAAAGCCATTTGCGGCCTAAGCCCATGGTCACCATTGGTGACATGCCGATACTTTGGCACATCATGAAGATATACGACTCCTACGGTATCAAGGATTTCGTCATTTGCCTCGGCTATCGCGGTTACATGATCAAGGAATATTTCGCCAATTATGCGCTGCACCGGGCGGGTGCGGTGACGATCGATCTGGCGGAAGGCGATATAAAATTCCACCAGAAGGGTGCGGAAGACTGGAACGTGACCCTGGTGGAAACGGGCCTCGATACCCAAACCGGTGGAAGGCTCAAACGCGTGGCCCCGTGGATTGAAAACGACGAGGCCTTCTGCCTGACCTATGGCGATGGCGTGGCTGATGTTGATATCGCCGAGACCATCAAATTTCATAAAACCCATGGTGCCCTGGCAACGGTCACCACCGTAATGCCGGCCGCACGCTTTGGTGCCATTACCATGAATGGTTCGCGGGTCGTCAAGTTTGCGGAAAAGCCTGCCCAGGGAGGAACCCTGATCAATGGCGGATTTTTTGTATTGTCACCCAAGGTATTGGACTTCATCGATGGCGACAGGATCGATTGGGAACGTGAGCCACTCGAAAAAATTGCGGCTGCAGGCCAGCTGCAGGCCTACCGTCATGACGGGTTTTGGCAGCCGATGGATACCCTGCGCGAACGCGACGAGCTGGAAAAGCTTTGGGCCAGTGGCAAGGCGCCGTGGAAAGTCTGGACATGATCAATGACCGGCAAAGCCATGCAGGATAAGGAACTCTTTGATCAGTATGCCGACCGGTATTCCGCCGAGATTGACAAGTCGCTAGGCAGCTTTGGCACCGAGCATGACTTCTTTACCCAGCACAAGGCCTGGCTGATCAACAGGATTTTAACCAACGCTGGCCGCGACCCGGCAAAAATGACGCTTCTTGACGTGGGATGCGGCGTTGGCAAGATCCATGAACTTTTGAAAAGCTCCATGCAACATGTGAGTGGGGTGGACATCTCGGCTGAATCAATTCGAGTTGCCAGGCAAGACCATGTGGAATGCGACTACGCGACCTACGATGGTGAGCATTTGCCCTACAGCGATGGCAGCTTTGACATGGCGATGGCGATTTGCGTTTTCCATCATGTTCCGCCAGCCCTCTGGCATCAGGTTGCCACTGAAATGCTGCGCGTTGTGAAGCCGGGTGGCCTGGTTCTCATCATTGAACACAACCCCTACAATCCAGTCACCCGGTACATCGTCAACTCCTGCTCATTCGATGCGGATGCCGTTTTGCTTTCGCCGCGTCGCATGCGGGCGCTTTTTACGGCATCAAATTCTGAAAACGTCACGACCCGCTCAATCCTGAACATTCCGCCAAAGTCGGATCGCCTGAGGAAGCTCGATTTGAAGCTAGGCGTGCTTCCCATTGGGGCGCAATATTACCTGATGGCAACAAAATGCCATTCCGCTTGAGCGAGGCAACAACGGAATTCCTGCGTGTCGCGCGCTTTGGCCTGGTCGGTGGCTCAGCCGCGTTGATCTACGCAGCAAGTCTCCTCGTTCTTGTCCACTTTCTCAATCTGGGTTCACTGCTGTCGAGTGCAATTGCCTACCTTACTGCCATACCGTTTTCATTCCTTGGCCAGAAATATTTCACGTTCCAGTCAAAAGCAAAATTCCAGCACGAACTTCCAGGCTTCCTGATGTTGCAAGGGTTTAATGGGGTAGCGGCGATGGCGGTGACTTACGTTGCCGTTGATATATTGGGATTGGGCCACTACGTGGGCATTGCTGCGGTGATCATTGCCATTGCCGTCATCTCCTACGGCACGATGGCCTTGAAGATATTCCGCAAATCATAGCTTCAATTCGTCCTTCGAAAAATTCAGGCTTTCCTCAACGATCGCGAGGGGCTCCGATCGCAGCATGACAAAAATGCGCAGGAGATACTCACCAATAATTCCGAGCAGGAACGAGTTAAGGCCGATGCCGAACAGGATGAGTATTTGCGTGCTCACAAACCCGCGGGGAAGATCAGGATAGAACAGGCGCACAAACAGGTAATAGGCCGCACCCAGAATGCTGATGAACAGGATGACGATTCCAAATAATGACGCCATGCGCAGCGGAACCGTTGAATGGTTGAACACGGCCGTAAGCCCAAGGCGGATCAGCCGCGTGACATTGAACTTGCTTTCGCCGGCGACCCGGGCATCCCGGTCATAGGCAATTCCGGTTTGGTTGAAGCCCAACCCTGCTATCATGCCGCGCAGGTACGGATTTGAGGACCGGGTGGCCGACAGCGCTTCAATCACTTTCCGGTCAATCATGCGGAAATCGCCAACGTCGCGCGGTATTGGGTTTTCACTGAGTTTGTCGATCACCCAATAGCCAAATTTGCGGAATGCCGAAATAAACAGGCCCTCCATGCGTTTCTTCCGAATGCCATAGATGACATTGTAGCCTTTTTCCCAAAGATCAAAAAAGGCTTCAAGCATTTCGGGTGGATCCTGCAGGTCTGCATCGATCTGCATGACGGCATCCCCACGGGTGTGAAGATAGTTTGCCAATATCGAACGCTGGAAGCCGCAATTCTTGGAAAATCTGATGGCCCTGACGCGCCCATCCCGCTTGGCAAGGTCCGTGAGCAGGTTCCAGGTTTCATCGCTGGAATGGTTGTCCGAGAACACGAATTCTATTGCGCAGCGATTTTCCATGCGCTTGGCAATTGCAACCAGCCGCGCATAGAGTGCGGGAATGTTTCCAGCCTCGTTCAGAACGGGTATCGAAATCGAAACCAGTGGTTTCGGATTTTTCTTCTTCACAGTCAGGAGGGTCATTTCGAAATTTCCAATTCACCCCTACAGGTTTTCAGATAGCTGACGACTGCAGGAAGAGTTTCACGAAACCGCATTTCACTCAAGAGTGCCGGGCGGGTAAAGGTCAGGGCATAATTTTCACTTGCAGGCTCTGGCAAGGCACCGATTTTAAGCAGGTTTTCGGCGTTGAATGCGCGAAATATATGGGTTGCGAGCGCGTCCAGACTCAGTGGTTTGCCGTGACTGATATGGGTTACCCCGGTAAAGCCTGAATCAAGAAAATACCTGACTGCCTGCACACAGTCATCAATGTGATGATATTCACGCAGTTGCCGTCCCAGGGTCATCTTGAATGCGGTGGCCTGCATCAGGGCGTCGAGAATTTGGCCCAGGAACATGAAGGGGCTGGGTGCGCCCGATCCAAATAGCGTATGGATTTGGAAATGGCTGACGTCCCTGTCTGCGCCAGCCTGTTCAGCAACATGCTTTCCGAGAAGCATCTTGCTATGGATGTAGGAATTCGTCGTGTTGGGAAACTGCTCCATGACGGTTCCGAAAGTCACGACCCTGATCCCAAGCTTGGCCACGGCATCCATGACATTCATCGGCAACAGGTAATTGACGCGCAGATGAATATCGCCCGGGACTTTAGGGTCGAGGACGCCCGCCGCTATGAATATGGTGGAAGGGGTTGTAGCTTTCGATGTGAAATACCGCTCGATCACTTCTTGCGAGCCGTCCCGCCACCAGTCGTCGTAGATCGCGCGATCGGGGCACAGTGTTTCGTTTGCACCATAGCTCTTTGCGAGTGCCTGGCCCAGTCGTCCATTGGCACCGATGATACTTATCATGTGGTTTTGCCTGACCCGCTAGAGTGCTGCATAGGCGGCTATCTGGTCCAGCGTGAATTGGCGCATGGCCGCACCCCTGTTGTGGGCAACATACCAGTCTGCCGTGAGATGCAGCGCATCCGACAGGGTAAGGCGAGGCTGCCAGTGCAGCACGGCACGGGCCTTGGATGAATCGAGTTTCAGAAAATGGGCTTCGTGATGGTGTTCGCCACCGTCAACCTGCCAGCTGGCCCCCCGGCCCCAGAATTCAGCCAGGATGGACGCCACGTCACCCACGGTGCGTTCACCCGTGGCATTCGGCCCGAAATTCCACGCCTGTGCAAAATCGGCACCGGCTTCCACGAGGCTTTGCGCCAGCATGAGGTAACCGCCAAGGGGTTCAAGCACATGCTGCCACGGGCGGACGGCAGCGGGATTGCGAATGCGCAAGGGTTGCCGGTTGGTAAAGGCAATGACCGCATCGGGCACCAGTCGGTCCTTGGCCCAGTCGCCACCGCCGATGACGTTTCCGGCCCGCGCCGTTGCAATGGCAAGGCCAGGCTGGGACTTTGCAAAACTGGCGCGGTAGGCAGCAGTTACCAGTTCCGCGCAGGCCTTGCTGGCGCTGTAGGGATCATGGCCGCCAAGCGGCTCGGTTTCGCGGTAACCCCAAAGCCACTCATTGTTCTGGTAACATTTGTCGGTGGTCACAACCACCACGCCACGAATTTTGCCCCCACCCTGGTTTACATGGCGGACCGCCTCCAGCAGGTTCACCGTGCCCATTACATTCGTTGCAAACGTGCCAACCGGGTCATCGTAGGACGGCCGCACCAGCGATTGGGCCGCAAGGTGAAAAACGATTTCTGGCCTGGCATCGGACAATGCCTTGGTGAGCGACTTCAAATCACAGACATCGCCCAGCACGTGCGACATGCCTTGCCCAACGCGGGCCTGGCCGAAGAGGCTTGGCGATTGGGCAACCAGCGCGTAACCGAAAACCTGGGCGCCCATGCTTTCAAGCCACAGGCAAAGCCAGCCTCCCTTGAAACCTGTATGCCCGGTGATGAACACCCGCTTGCCCCGCCAAAATTGCGGATCCACATCTTTTTTAGCCACCAGCCATCGCTCCCGCCCACCCTGTGATTCACCCAGATGATTAGCCGATTGCCAGGGGTGGGGCTAGTGCGCCGGATGTCCTCAGGACTTGTGGAACACCGGCGCTTTCCCATAAACCGGTGTTGGGATGCCTTCCATCCGGGCCTTGATCTGCAGCGACAGAAACTGCGAATAGTGCCGTGATTGATGCAGGTTTCCACCGTGGAACCACAGGGCATCCTGCTGGGTGGGCTTCCACATGTTGCGAGGCTCGCCTTCCCACGGTCCGGGATCCTTGGTCGTGGCAGACCCCAATCCCCAGCATTTTCCCACTTTGTCGGCAACGTCCTGCGAGATGAGCTGGGCCGCCCAACCATTCATCGAACCATAGCCCGTGGCATAGACAATGAGATCGGCTGGCAATTCACTGTCGTCGCTGAAGACAACAGCGTGCTCCTTGATTTCCTTCACGCTCACGCGGGTCTTGAGCTTGATCTTGCCTTCACAGATTAGTTCCGATGCACCCACATCAATGTAATAGCCGGAGCCGCGCCGCATGTATTTGGTTCCAAGCCCGGACCCGTCGTCACCCCAGTCGTGCATGAAGCCTGATTTTTCCAGGCGGGCATAAAAATCCGCATCACGCCGGGCGATTTCCTGGAACACTGGAATCTGCTGGGCGGGCTTCAACTTGTAGGGAACCGAAGCCACGATCATGTCAGCCATGTCAACGTCAATGCCGCGGGCCACCGCCTGCTCGGAATAGACGGGACCGAGATCCAGCTCCATCAGCGATGCCGACTTGGCCACATGGGTTGACGACCGCTGGATCATCGTTACATCGGCGCCAACTTCCCACAGCGCTGCACAAATATCATGGGCCGAATTGTTGGAACCAATGACCACGCATTTCTTGCCCGCATAGGCATCCGGACCTGGATGCTTGCTGGAATGATGTTGCTCGCCCTTGAAATTTTCCATGCCAGGAAAACGGGGCGCGTTGGGTACGGCAGACATGCCGGTCGCCAGGACGAGTTGCTTGGGACGCAGCGTAATGGGCTTGCCGTCGCGCACCACGTTGACCGTCCACTCCTTCTTGACGTCGTCATAGCTGGCTTTTTCACACACCGTGGAACCCCAGTAATTGAGTTCCATGACTTTTGTATACATTTCCAGCCAGTCGCCGATCTTGTCCTTGGGCGAGAAAACGGGCCAGTCGTCCGGAAACCGCAGGTAGGGCAGGTGATCGTACCAAACCGGATCATGCAGGCACAACGACTTGTAGCGTTTGCGCCAGCTGTCGCCGGCCCGCTCGTTTTTCTCGACAATAATAGTGGGAACACCCAACCGCCGCATCCGTGCACCAAGCGCAATGCCACCCTGGCCGCCGCCAATGATCAGGCAATAGGGCTGTTCCGTATAGCCAAGCCGGGCCTCTTCCTCCTGTTTCAGCTGCAGCCAGTTCTTGCGGTTTTGCGCCACGCCGTGCTCGGCACCCATGATGCGGCGCGTACCCTTGCGCTCTTCATGCCCCTTAAGCTCCACCATGGTGGTGAGCAGCGTCCAGCACTTGTTGTCTTTCAGCCGGATAATGCCGCGACCCCTCGAAACGCTCGTCTCAAACGTGAACCAGCCTTCAATGACACTGTCATCATCGCGACCTTCACCTTCAATTTTCCAGGCGGCAGGCTTGACCCCGGCAAGGGTGCTCCGCAACATGGCCTCGATAGCCGGGCGGCCCTCGAGCGTGATGATGTTCCACGTAAATGAAACAAGATCACGCCAGTAACAGTCCTTCTTGAAGAGCTTGGCAGCTCCCTTGACATCGCCGGCGCTGAGGCTTGCCTCAAAATTTTCAAGCCATTTGGAAATGGCCCTGGTTGCTTTGGAAGACACGTGGAAATTCTCCTGTTTTACGGAGCAAGACTGGATTATTTTTGGTCCACGGGCAATGGGTGTTTTGCACTATAGGAATTTTACCCTTGACACCGCACGGCCAAATCCCTATATCTCCGCATACTCCAAAAATCTATCACAGGAGGACCCCCCAATGATGCTTGTTCTTTTGATTGTTGCCGCAATCGGCGCATTTTTAGCCTATGTCGGCACGCGTCCTGACACGTTTGCGGTAGCACGCAGCGTTGACATCGCGGCGACGCCGGACCGGGTTTTCCCCATACTCAATGATTTCAAAGCGTGGCCCGACTGGTCACCTTACGAAAAAATCGACCCTGCCATGCAACGTACACTGGGCGCCGTCACCCAAGGCGAGGGTGCCACCTACGCCTGGTCCGGCAATGGCAAGGTGGGTGCCGGAAACATGCTCATCACCAAATCTGTGCCATCGTCGCTCGTGGCCCTTGACCTCAACATGCTCAAACCCATGCGGGCGAGCAACAAGGTAACCTTCAGCCTGATGCCTAAAGGCAATCTCACCATGGTGACATGGGAGATGGCGGGCAAGTCGCCGTTCTTTGCCAAACTCATGGGTGTGGTGATGAACATGGATAAAATTGTCGGCACCCAGTTCGAAGAAGGTCTTGCCAACCTGAAACGGCTGACGGAGACCGACGTCTAACCAAATCACAACCCCATATTTTTATTGAATACTGCAAGGTCGTGGGGCCTTGCCGCGGAACTTCCTGTTGCCGCTGCGACCCTGTTCCTGGAAACCAATGGTTTACCATGGGCGGAAATTGGCAATGCAATAAACCAACATTTAATTCCGGCTACTTATGGTTGACTCAAGTTACGGGG
>JANMKJ010000511.1:0-1560 GCA_031371945.1 Rhodobiaceae bacterium | reverse complement strand
CTGCACTTCGGGCGAACCCGTGTCGGCAGGCTTTGTGGCATAGTCTTTCATGAGCGCGGCTTTGCGCTCCGTTGTCATCGTCATTCGGCCATCTCCAAGATGTCTAAAGGTTAAACAGGCGCTTTGGTTTGAGCGATCCCTGTTCGATGCTGCAGATGCCGAGGGGTTTGGAACCCCACGTCACCAACACTGCATCGCACGCGATGGGAGCGTTCGCACCTCTGAGCAGGATCGGTTGACCCTGCTTCAGGCGCTGGGCTTCTGCGTCGCCTATGGCCAGTGCCGGGATGCCGTCCAGCGCGGTCTCAAGCGGGCAAAGAGCCCCGTTTTTGGCATTATCGCCGAGGGGCTTATGGCTCATTTCTTCAAGCCTTTCCAGCGAAATCATGTGGCTTTCATGAAATGGCCCAACCGCAATGCGCCTGAGGCTGGAAACATGAGCCAGGCAGCCCAGTTTGCGCCCCAGATCCCGCGCCAACGAGCGCACATAGGTGCCTTTGCCGCAGCTCACTTCGAATACGGCATGGCTCTCGTCCACGCAAGCCACCAGGGCGAGTTCCTCAATGAAAACAGGCCTTTCCACCATCTCGACCACTTCCCCGGCGCGTGCCAGGTCATAGGCCCGTTCACCGTCAATCTTGATTGCTGAAAAGGCAGGCGGCGTCTGCTGGATCATGCCCTGGAATTGCGGCAACACGGCCGCGATGGCTGCTTGTGTGGGTCGCGTGTCGGATTGTGCGGTAATTTCACCTTCCAGGTCGTCGGTGCTGCGCTCGGCCCCCCAGGTCACCTCGAACCGATAGATTTTACGCCCGTCCATGGCCCATTGAACCGTTTTGGTGGCTTCCCCCAGCGCAATCGGCAAAAGTCCCGTGGCCAGGGGATCCAGCGTCCCGCCGTGGCCCGCCTTTTCGGCATCAAATATCCGCCGGATACGGCCCACTGCCTGGGTCGACGTCATGCCCAACGGCTTGTCAAACACCACCCAGCCATGAACCGGCTGACCACGCTTTTTCATTTTTTCAAGTCGCCAGCCACTTTCGGGTCAGCGAGAATGGCATCAATCTTGGTGGCATATTCCAAAGCCGTATCGATGCGGAAGCGGATGACCGGCATGTATTTCGCATCCAGCCGTGGTGCCACAAGGCCGCGAATATATTTTGCATTGCGTTCAAGGGCTGCCAAAACCTTGGCATCCTGCCCGGCAAGCAATCCACGCACATAGGCCGTGGCAATCTTCAAGTCCGGTGACATCTGCACTTCAACAACACTGATGGCCAGTCGCTCCAGTTCCGGATCGCCCGTGTCGCCGCGCATCAGGATATCCGCCAGGGCATGGCGAATGAGTTCGCCTGCCCTGAGTTGGCGTTGGCTTGGTCCTGCTGAACCCTTGGTTGGTCGCATGGAGGCGTACCCTTAATCCAGCTTGCGCTGGATCTTCTCAACCCGGAAGCATTCGATCACGTCACCAGCACGCATGTCCTGGTAGCCTTCAAACGCCATGCCGCATTCCTGGCCGGTCTGCACTTCCTTGACTTCGTCCTTGAAGCGCTTGAGCGT
>JANMKJ010000489.1:0-2774 GCA_031371945.1 Rhodobiaceae bacterium | reverse complement strand
ATGGTTAACGGGATTAACCTAAGTGCGAAAAAAAGCGTCTGCGGCGGAGCGGCTGGCGTGTTTCCTGGCAATTTCGGCGCGTAAACGGTTGATCTCGGAGTCTAAAGCCTCAATCCGCTGTTCCAATTCGGCCACCGAGATGGCGTCAAGATTTTCGCCGATAACCATGTTGGCTGGCTTCTTGGGGGCGTCATCGGGGTCCATGGCGGTCATCCTTTGGTTTGTCGCATTTTGGCATTGCAGAGCCCCGTTAGGCAACCCATTGTGCGCTGCATGGGAGAAACAGACACCATGATGAAAGCCATTGAGATCACGATGCCAGGCGGTCCCGAGGTTCTTAAACTCTCGGACATCGCAATGCCCAAACCAGCAGCCGGACAGATCTTGGTGAAGGTCCATGCAGCAGGGGTAAACCGGCCTGACGTCCTGCAGCGGCAGGGTGGCTATCCTCCGCCACCCGGAGCACCCCTTACGCCCGGCCTTGAGATAGCAGGAGAGGTCATTGACGTGGGTGAGGGGGTTGGACGCTACAAGGTGGGTGACGCGGTTTGTGCGCTGGTACCCGGTGGGGGATATGCCGAGTTTGCCGTGGTGGCGGAAGACAATGCGTTACCGGTGCCGAAGGGTTTCACAATGATTGAGGCTGCCGCTATTCCGGAAACTTTCTTTACCGTGTGGACCAATGTGTTCGACCGGGGTCGCCTGGCAGCGGGCGAAACCATCCTGATCCATGGCGGATCGAGTGGCATTGGCACAACGGCCTTGCAGTTGGCCAAGGCCTTTGGTGCGACGGTCGTAGTGACCGCAGGCAGTGACGAAAAGTGCGCGGAATGCGTGGCACTCGGTGCAGACGTTGCGATTAACTACAGGACGCTTGATTTCGTCGAGGAGCTCAAGACCCGCAACATTGCGCCGGACCTGATCCTCGACATGGTGGGTGGAGACTACGTGGCGCGTAATTTGCGCTGCGTTGGCATGCATGGGCGGATTGTGAACATCGCTTTCCAGAAGGGATCGAAGGTGGAAGTTGATCTGCTCCCGATCATGCTCAAACGCCTCACGCTGACCGGTTCCACCCTGCGGCCGCGCAGTGTGGCTGAAAAGGCGGAAATTGCGCGGTCCCTGGAAACCAAGGTATGGCCGCTATTTTTGGCAGGCAAGTGCAAACCTGTGATATTCAAGACCTTTCCGCTAGCACAGGCAGCACAAGCCCACAGGCTGATGGAATCCAGCCAGCATGTGGGGAAGATTGTGCTGGCAGTTTAAAACGCGTTGCATCTTCGGCTCACTGGGCCTATATCACTGGTATTCCCCTACTTTTTCTCAAATTTGTTACGGAACCCGAGGCGGTTCCGAAGGAGCGAAAAAATTATGTCCAATGCACCGTTGATGCCGAAGGCCACCGCCGTTTGGCTGGTCGAAAACACCGCACTTACCTTCCGCCAAATTGCCGATTACTGCAATTTGCATGAGCTTGAAGTGAAAGGCATTGCTGACGGCGACGTGGCAACTGGCATCAAAGGTCTAGACCCGGTAACAGGTGGCCAACTCACCCGTGATGAAATCAAGAAGGGTGAGGCAGATTCCACCTACTCATTGAAAATTCTCGTTTCGAAAGTGAATATTCCGGTTCAGAAATCTACTGGTGGCCCACGATACACGCCAGTGTCGCGCCGGGGTGAGCGTCCGGATGCCATTTTATGGCTGCTTCGCAATCATCCGGAACTTCCGGAGTCAACCATCATGAAACTGGTGGGAACCACCAAGACCACCATTGCGGCCATTCGTGACCGTACCCATTGGAATTCTGCTACTATCAAGCCTGTGGATCCCGTTTCACTTGGGCTGTGCTCCCAGCTTGAGTTGGACTTCGCGGTCCAGAAAGCCGCGCGCAAAGCTGGCAAGGGCCAGATACCTGATGCAGCACCGGTGCGCACACTCATTCCGGCCGCTGAGGTTGTGGGAACAGTTGCCAACGTGGCAGCTGTTGCGGCGGCAGCAGCTGAGGCTGAAAAAGCCGTGGCGCCGGAGTCAGTCAAGAATGATGGCAAGTCCTACGATGCGGATTCAGTATTTGCCAAGTTGAAGGGCCTGAAACTTGAGCCGAGCGAAGAATAATGCGGGTTCTAATTGTTGGCACCAATGGTGATGTTGGCAAGGCTGCCGTTGCTGAATTGGGTAAGCGCCACGAACTGATTACCGCTGGGCGTTCCACCGGAGACGTGCGGGTTGATCTCCTGGATGCAGCATCCATCTCAGCCATGTACGAAAAAGTTGGCAAGGTTGATGCGGTGGTGGCCTGTGCCGGTCATGCCTATTTTGGCTCACTTGCGACAATGACGCAGGACCAATTCATGATGGGGTTGAAAGACAAGCTGATGGGGCAGGTGAACCTGGTTTTGCTTGGTACCCGATTTGTGAACGACCGCGGGTCGTTTACGCTGACCAGTGGTGTGCTTGACCGCGATCCCATCCTGAAAGGCGTCAATGGGGCAACGGTGAATGCGGCGTTGAAAGGGTTCGTTGCGGCTGCTGCCGTAGAAATCGAGCGCGGAATTCGCATAAATGTTGTCAGTCCCGGTTTGCTGGAAGCTTCTGCCAAGAAATATGACGGTTTTTTCCCGGGGCATGAGGTTGTCTCGTCGGCCCGTGTTGGTTTGGCTTATGCCAAGAGCGTGGATGGCTCGGTCACAGGGCAAGTCATTGTCATTGCGTGAAACCTGCTACGCCTTCACGGGCACTGTATAGTTCAGCGGCATGCGGCCACCATCGGC
>JANMKJ010000468.1:0-2857 GCA_031371945.1 Rhodobiaceae bacterium | reverse complement strand
GCCTATTTGACCCTCAAGGGCATGAATGTACTCACTTTTGGTTCGGCCAGGGAGGCCCTGCTGTCGATCAATGAGAGGCCCGACATTGTGATACTTGACGTCAACATGCCGGATATTGATGGATTCATGCTGTTTGAAACCCTGCGGAGCCAAGGCGAAAACATGCCTGTCGTCCTGATTACCGGACTTGGCGACACCGAAATGCGCCAGCGCGCTGAACGCCTCGGGGTCTCAGCGTTCTTCGATAAGCCAATTGATCCCTTGCACCTGCTCGGAACACTTAACCGCCTCCTGGCCTAATGGTGCCGATCAATCGCGTAGGTATAAATACTCTAAGTAGTATTCCCGTCTAGTCCCCTTCCCCAATGTGGGGCCTTATGCCTCTCGTGGCACATCGGCAACATACGGTCGTGGCCAGAAAAGGGATTTCAGTCATGATCCGCATGCTCGACTGCACCAGAACCTCGGCCTTGGATCAGCAAACTTCTGCATTCATATTGCGCCACCTGATGGGACATACAGCGTGGGCCAACCTGGCTGCGCAGGAGAAATCACATATTGAAAGCTTTCATTGGTCAACGAAGACCTGTGAAAAGGGGGTAAGCCTTTTTGATCAAGGCGACAGCAGGAATTCAATTACGGTACTTTTGTCTGGATGCGCATTCAGGTTTCAATCTTTGCCCGAGGGCAAGCGCCAGATTCTCGACTTTGTATTCGCCGGTGCCCTGCTGGGTTTTGGATCAGGCACTACGAACTGGTATGGGGTTGAAGCGGTCACGCGCTGCACCGTTGCGACCCTGCAATATGTTCAATTCCGCAGATTGCTCGGGGGCAGTCCGACGCTTGCGATGCAGGTTGCAGAACGGGTGGCAGACAGTGAGATGCGGGCCCATGACCATTTGACAGGGATTGGCCGCCGTACTGCGCGCGCTCGCGTGGCTGCATTGATTGTTGAACTGATGCAGCGGACAAAGTCGATGCATTCAGGCGTATGCAATGGAAAACTGGAACTGCCGGTCACCCAGATCATGATCGGTGATGCCCTGGGGCTCTCCAATGAACACGTCTGTCGCACTCTTGCAAAGCTGGTCGACGACGGCGTTATCGAACTCAGCCGCCATGCCGTGAGTGTGCTCAACGCGGCCGCCCTCGCGACAGAAGCTGGCATATGCCTTTCAGATGGGACCATTGGCGACACCCTGGAAGAATGGGCCGCCTAGGTCCAAAATGCTGACCAGCCACTCCATGGTCCGCATCGTCACGGACGAGAACATCCCGGTCTCGGCGAAGTAGAGTTTACCAAGCCCTGCCTCAACCTTGCCTTTGATGTTTTGATTAAAACCAGTAGGAATCTACAGGCAAATCTGGATTTTGCCCGCAAGCTTGAGGCTTGAGCCCGTGTGGTTTTCGGACACTTCAATGGTTTATTTAAATCTTTCCGGTCAATTCATGCAGGGAAATTCAGATTTCCACCGGGACCTGATAAATCCGATCAGCGATCGTAACGACATATTCACTGGTGCCGATAAAATCGGTGAGTCCACCCTGAGAAAAATATTTAGGTTATCCACATAGCGCAATTGAAAGCCAATACCTGATTTAGTCAGAATAATCGTTGGATCGGCAGGATCAGACATCATTCTTTGTTGCAATTGGCCGACTAACACTCGAAGATATTCCTGGATGGAAGACCCATCACTCCAGTACCACGCGAGGGAAATAAAACGATACCACCCAGTTCGGCATGTCAACAATTTCGCTGATACGCAGGTCCCCACACACCGAACAGAGCAGGTAGGCATCGACAGAATTCATGTTATAGCGCTTTGACAGCAAATCGATCATGCCTGAAACGGCAGCCCTTGCCCCTTCCATAAGATCCGGCCCAATGCCGGTTGTCACCTCATAGCCTTTGATATCGAGATGGCGGCTCACGGGTCCGGATGTTGTGAAGCGCGGGAAGGCAAGATCAGCGCCTTTCACCAGCTCAAATTTGACGGCAATGGTGCATGGACTTTCGATCGCCGTACCGCACACTTCGCCATCGCCCTGGGCCGCATGGGTATCACCCACACTGAACAGGCCGCCGTCAACCTCAACGGGTAAATAGAGTTCTGTGCCAACGCCGATATCCCTGATATCCATGTTGCCGCCGATACGGCGTGGCGGAACAATTGAATGTAATCCCGTCTCTGCGGGGGCAAGCCCAATAGTGCCGCAAAATGGTTTCAAGGGCACGCGCCCGCCAGGCCCATAAAGTGCAGGTGCCAAAGAGCCCGGATCGTATTTCCAGATATGGAGGGCGGGTTCCTTGAACTGGTCTGATAACAGTCCAAAACCTGGAATGTTGGCCGTCCAGCCCCAACCTGAGGGTGCGAGGTCGAGAATGGTCACCTTGATGGCGTCGCCTGGCACGGCACCGTCAATATAGATGGGGCCTGCAACAGGGTTGACCCTGCTGAAATCCAGCTTTGCAAGATCTGCCAAAGTCGATTTGGCCGTGATCTGCCCTCCAGAGGAGTCGGGGGGATTAAAACCAACAGTTTCACCCGGCGCAACTGTTGCGGCCGGCGCATTGGCATTATTCCAACCGTAGTGGCAGGTATGATCATGGATTGTGTGATTGCATTTCATGGATCAATGATCATCCGAACATGCTTGCGATGTCAATTGTCGCAGGACCATTGCATGTGCGGAAAAGCCGATATAGCCTCATGTGCTTGGGTAGTGCGGGAGACAGCGGTGTGACGAAAATCCAGTCGGCTGAGGGGCGCGCCAAGTTTGGCAGTTACGAGACGTGGTACCGCGTTTCGGGAGATTTGTCGGCAAGCAAAGCACCGGTGTTCATTCTTCACGG
>JANMKJ010000463.1:0-4988 GCA_031371945.1 Rhodobiaceae bacterium | reverse complement strand
GGGGCATTCAACCACATCAAATTCACAACAGGAGACACCAATGATCAGGACCTCACTTCTTTCACTTGCCTTCGTTTTCGGACTTGGCGCGATTTCAAGCTTTGCCGCCAACCCCACGGTTGGCGGATCGGAAATGTTTCCGGCCAAGAACATCATCGAAAATGCCGTAAACTCCAAGGACCACACGACACTTGTTGCAGCCGTAAAGGCCGCAGGTCTGGTCGACACACTTTCGGGCGCTGGCCCCTTCACGGTGTTTGCACCAACCAATGAAGCTTTTGCAGCCCTTCCCGCCGGCACGGTTGATGGCCTGCTGAAGCCAGAATCCAAGGACACGCTGACCAAGATCCTGGCGTGCCATGTCATTCCTGCAAAGGCGATGGCTGCCGATGTAATGTCAATGGCCAAGGCCGATGGTGGTGCGCACAAGGTGAAAACCGTTGGTGGCTGCGAGCTCACCCTCAAGGTTGATGGTGACAAGGTCACCGTGACCGATGAAGCCGGTGGTGTTGCCAATGTGACCATTGCCGATGTTGAGCAATCAAACGGTGTCATTCACGTGATCGACAAGGTGCTCTTGCCGAAGATGTAAGACGGACGCGACAGGAGCCTACGCAGGACCGGGTTATGATCCCCCGGCCCGGTCCTGCCCTGCTTTCCCAGATTATGAAGGGGGCACACTAAAAAAATCCAAATAGGAGAAACCCCATGATTAAGACATCACTCATGACGCTTGCCCTGGTTTTTGGCTTGGGCACAGTGGCAGCCCAGGCCGGAAATCCCATGGTGGGCGGATCGGAAATGTTCCCCGCCAAGAACATCATTGAAAATGCCGTAAATTCCAAGGACCACACGACACTGGTTGCCGCTGTCAAGGCCGCTGGCCTCGTAGAGACATTGTCGGGCGAAGGTCCGTTCACCGTGTTTGCCCCCATCAACAAGGGGTTTGCCGCGTTGCCAGCCGGAACCGTTGAAGGCCTGCTGAAGCCGGAAGCCAAGGACACGCTGGTGAAGATCCTCACCTGTCACGTGGTGTCCGGCAAGGTCATGTCGAAAGCTGCAATGGCCATGATCAAGGCCGATGGTGGCAGCCACAAGGTGAAAACCGTTGGCGGTTGCGAATTGACACTTTCAATGAAAGGTCCCGACCTCATCATCACCGATGAAGCTGGCGGCACATCGAAGGTGATCATCGCCAATGTCCGCCAGTCCAACGGCGTCATCCATGTGATTGACAAGGTTCTGCTGCCGAAGATGTAATCGCGGAAGACGAAATGACAGGGCCGGGCTCATTACCGGCCCTGTTATTTGTCAGGCGGCTGCTTTCAGGAGGCCGCGGTTGATCAGGCATTCGGCGATCTGCACGGTGTTGAGGGCTGCACCTTTACGCAGGTTGTCCGAGACGACCCACAGGTTCAGGCCGTTCTCGACGGTTGAGTCCTCGCGGATGCGGCTGATGAAGGTGGCGAAATCGCCGACGCATTCAACCGGCGTCACATAACCACCGTCTTCGCGCTTATCCACCACCATGCAGCCCGGGGCTTCGCGCAAGATCTCGCGGGCCTCTTCGGCGGACAGGGGTGATTCAAATTCAATGTTGACCGCTTCGGAATGGCCAACGAACACCGGCACGCGCACGCAGGTTGCGGTGAGCTTGATCTTGGGATCGAGGATCTTCTTGGTCTCGACCACCATCTTCCACTCTTCCTTGGTTTCACCGGAATCAAGGAACACGTCGATATGGGGGATGACGTTGAAGGCGATCTGCTTGGTGAACTTCTTGGGCGTTGGGCTGTCGGTGACGAAAATGCCCTTGGTCTGGTTCCACAATTCGTCGAGGCCTTCCTTGCCGGCACCGGACACGGACTGGTAGGTGGCAACCACCACGCGCTTGATCTTGGCCACGTCGTGCAGGGGCTTGAGGGCCACGACGAGCTGGGCGGTGGAACAGTTCGGGTTGGCAATGATGTTGCGGCGCTTGTTGCGCGCCATGTATTCCACCAGGGCGTGGGCGTTTACTTCCGGCACGATCAACGGCACCTCCGGATCATAACGCCAGCAGGAGGAGTTATCGATCACGATGGGTCCGAGGGCACCGATGCGCGGCGACCATTCCTTGGACACGGCAGAGCCTGCCGACATCAGCACGAAATCGACCTGGGAGAAATCGAACTGCTCAAGATCCTTGCACTTCAGGGTCCTGTCACCAAACGACACTTCAACGCCCATGGACTTGCGCGAAGCAATGGCAAAGCACTCGTCGACGGGGAATTCGCGCTCGGCAAGAATATTCAGCATTTCGCGGCCCACATTGCCCGTGGCACCGACTACTGCAACCTTGTAACCCATAACAATCTCCTAGAACTTGGTTTGGTTTGCCCGCTCTGGAGCCCCTGGGGCTCCGCTTTCGGCACTAATGCTTCGGCCACCACCCCCCGAGAGCGATTGGCCGAGGGATGAGGCTAAAGTGTTTTTTTAGTCGGTTTCTTGGAAGTGGGCAGGAGGCAGCCGAAGTCCCCGATTGCCGGAGCAATCGTGCGGGGTAACGTCGCTGGGGTGGCGAAAGTCATGGCAAACCTGGTTTCCTTAAGATTGGCGGTTTCTAGCAGGTCCCACACCCCTGTCAACCGCCTGCGAGAAAGGGGGTTGGCAGGGGGGTCACTCTTGGCTATTGAGCAGGGGTGACCACATCAGACCTCGATTGCGGAGAGGTGGCAGAGTGGTCGATCGCGTCGCACTCGAAATGCGAAGTACGCGCAAGCGTACCGGGGGTTCGAATCCCTCCCTCTCCGCCAGTCATTCAGTCTTATTTCCGGGAAATTTGGCCCACAACAATACTCGGGCGAAAAGCCCGCCGGACGATCAGGCTTCAAATCAAGTCTGTTGCAGGCTTCTTGTCTTGATTGCAAGAGCCGCCGCTGCGAGGAGAATCACGCCCCAGATGGCAAGGGTCAGGAAGGGCGAAAAGCCGAGTAAATTGAAGGCAGAGGAGATGAATTGCAGGATGGCAAGGGCGAGTATGAGACCAGCCACCTTGCCACTGCCGCCAAAGGGATCGATTCCGCCAAGTACGGCTGCCAGGATCGTGATCAGCAAATAGCTCTCCGAATAATCCGCACGCGCGGAATTGAGCCAACCCATAAGGACGATGGCTCCTACCCACGCGAGCATGCTCGATAGAAGATAGACCTTGAAAATAACCCATTTGGTATCGATGCCGGAGTAGCGCGTAGCTTTTTCATTTGAGCCGATCATGTAGATGAACATGCCAGTTGGCGTGCGTGACAGCCAAATGGCCAACGGAATAGCGCATCCGACGAAGACAAAGAGGCTGAAGGGAATGCCGAAAACAGCGCCATTGCCGATGTAAGTAATGGCTTCGGGGAAACCTGACAGGACATTGCCAGCTGTGAGCCCGACTGCGATGCCTTTGACCAGCGTCATCGTGCCAAGCGTGGCCAAAATGGGAGAAACGTTGAGATAGGCAATGATGTATCCGTTAAGTGCGCCAATAAATGCCGCAACAAATGCGCCACAGGCCAGTGCAACGAGAATGCCGCCGGTGAGTGCCAGTCCTTCTGCGCCCGGGGTCAGCAGGTTCATCATATAAGCCATGGTGAGTGAGCAGAGATTTGTTGTTGCGATGAGCGAGAGATTGATACCGCCCTTAAGCAGCGTGATCATCATCGCAAGCGACAATATCCCAAGGCCCGAGACCTGGATGGCCATTGACCAGGCAGATTCAACCGAGAAAAAGCGGTCGATACCCAGACTAAAAGCAATGAACAGAATGACCAGGAGAATGGAGAGCTGAGCATTGGTATGACGCAGCAGGATCATGGGGCGGCACCTGTTTCCTGGCCCTTGCGAGATGCACGGCGCATGTTCATTTGCCTGCTTCCTTCCAGCGCGCTTGCTGCAACAGCAATCAGGATCACAAGGCCCGTGACGGCCCCTTCCCATCGTGCTGGAAGGCCCAAGATGATCAAGCCGTTTTGCAGCACACACAAGAACGAAACGCCCAGAATGGTGCCCAATACCGTGCCAACCCCTCCCATCAAACTTGCGCCACCGAGCACGACGGCAGCGAGTACAGTAAGTTCGCGGCCCACCAGAACCGTTGGCGTAACGTTCAATTGCAACTGCGCATGGGCAATGGACGCAATGCCGGCAATGAAACCCATGTAGCCATAGACGAAGAGATTGAGCCGAAAGATGGAGAAGCCCAGCCGCCGTGCCGCATCGGGGTTGCCGCCCATAGCATAGATCTGGCGGCCTATGTTGGTGGCCTTCAATATAAACGCCGTAAGAATGAAACTGCCAAACAACAGCACCATCTGCAAATTAATCCCGTACGAGCGTCGGCCCAGCTGAAACTCGAACCAGTTTATGCCATCATAGAAATAGTCGGGAACCGTGGTGATGTAACTGCCGCTGGTAATAAAGATCAGAAGTCCATAAAAAATATTGAGAGTTGCAATCGACACGATGATGGAATGCATGCGGAATTTCACGACAAAGACGGCATTGATGCTGCCCATGATTGCGCCAAGGCCACCTGCGATCACCAGTAGGATAATCCAGTTCATTCCGTACTTATTGGCCAGAGTGACAGCAGCGTATTGCACCACACTGGCGGTAGCCGTGAATGAAATGTCGATGCCCCCGGCGATCAAGACGACAATCAAGCCGGCACACAGGATGCCGGTAAAAGCATTTTGCGTGAGGAGATCATTAAGGTTGCCGATGGTGAAAAAGGCGGGTGCTGTGAAGCTGAAAAAAACCACCAGGCCGAGCAAAACGATGGCGAGCCAAAACTCGTTTTTGCTCCGGAGCCGTTTGAGCATGTCATGCATTGACGGCCGCCATCAGTCGATGTTCATCGATTTCATGTGGCCTGTGCTCGCTTGACAGCCGGCCCTCGCGCATCACCAGAATTCGGTGGGAATGATACAGCACCTCTGGGATTTCATCTGAAATCATCAGGA
>JANMKJ010000460.1:0-4532 GCA_031371945.1 Rhodobiaceae bacterium | reverse complement strand
GCTGCTCTGCTGCCCAGGATATGATGCCTTCCTTGGCGAGGATCAGTTTCCAGGCATAGACTTTTACCAGATAGCTCGACCACAGGGGCAGCATCACGAGGATGTAGAATAATGCCTTCCATTTGCCACGGGCATACCTTGCCGCGTAATAGGCGAAAGGAAAGGCAATGACGACCGACGCCAAGGTCACGGCTGTCGCCATAATCAGACTACGGACGATGACATCGAAGTTGGACAGGCGAAAGAGTTCAGCAAAAGTTGACAGGGTGAGTTCGTATTTGATGAAGCCGGAAAATTCATCAATCGAAAAAAACGCATGAAAGAGAAAGACGAAGAGTGAACCGAGGAAGGCAACGCCCAGCCACAGGAGCGGTGGTGCAAGCAGGAGTGCCGAGAACCATGCCGGGCGCCGGTAGAGAGCGTCGGACAGGGTGCGGGCAAGGCTCATTTTTCACCGGCCATGACGTGTATGGCGGCCTTTGGCCAGTGCAAGGTGACCTGCTCACGCTCGGCAAATTTTCCGGCTGATGCAGGAACCGTGACGTTCAGCGCTTCGCCCTTGGCAGTGGTGGTATTGAGGCGCACAGCTGCACCTTGATAGTGGGCAGCCGTGACCCTCACCTGGGCGGAATGGTTGCCTGCGGGCAACTTTTCCATGGCCCGCGCCACAAGGATTTTTTCCGGGCGCAGACTGGTCCAGCTTTCGGCACCGCCTGTCGATTTTGAAAAGGCGGGCGACAGGACATTGGATGAGCCAACGAAGTCCGCCACGAAGCGGGTGTTGGGCCGCTCATAGATGTCTTCCGGGCTTCCCACCTGCACAATGGTGCCGTCGTTGAATATGGCGACGCGATCCGCCATCGACAGGGCCTCGCCCTGGTCGTGGGTCACAAACACGAAGGTAATGCCGAGATTGCGCTGCAGGGTCTTGAGTTCCACCTGCATTTGCTCACGCAGCTTGAGATCAAGCGCACCCAGTGGCTCATCCAGCAGCAACACTTTAGGCTGGTTTACCAGGGCGCGGGCAAGGGCCACACGCTGTCGCTGGCCGCCAGACAGCTGTGAGGGGCGGCGTGCGCCAAAACTGCCGAGTGCGACCAGGTTAAGTGCGTCCTGGGCCTTGGCATGGCGGGTTGGCCGGTCCATGCCCTTGACCATCAAGCCGTAGGCTACATTATCCAGCACGGTCATGTGCGGAAACAGGGCGTAGTCCTGGAACACGGTGTTGACGTTCCGCTGGTAGGGCGGAACCCCTTCAGAGGTGACCCCGAAAATCTCCATGTGGCCACTGGTGGGCTGTTCGAAACCCGCGATAAGACGCAGGCACGTGGTCTTGCCGGAACCGGAAGGCCCCAGCATGGCAAAAAACTCGCCCTCGGCAATATCAAGGGTTACGTTGTCCACGGCGCGCACGGCACCGAAATGGCGCGAGATGTTTTGAAAGCTGACCGCAGTTGTCATCATACCAAAACTCCCGCCAGCGCAAACTGGCGGGAGCCTTCCTGGGGTTTAAGACTTAACGGCCACCAAGAACGGCAATCATGTCGGTTGCCCAGCGATAGTAGGGAACACAACCCGCACTTTGGCTGGCACACTTGGCAACCGGGGTGCGCCAGAAATGCACCTTGTCGAAGTTCTGCATGCCGTTGGTGTCGCAACCTTCATCGGTGAGAAGCGCATTGCCCTTGCAGGCGGCGGGAACCGATGGAACAGAACCAAACCATGCCGCAAGGTCACCTTGCACCTTTGGCGCAAGTGAATGTTCCAGCCACATGTAGGCGCAGTTTGGATTTGCCGCATCCACATGCATCATCGTGGTATCGGCCCAGCCGGTGGCGCCTTCGTCGGGGATGACGGATGATACCGGTGTTTTGGCCATGGCGTCCTTGTCAGCCTTCAATATGTTGACCTGGAATGGCCAGGAGGATGAGGCCACGACACCTTCGTTCTTGAAGTCATCGATCTGCATGAACGCATCGTGCCAGTAGCGGCCCACCAGGGTGCGCTGGGTGCGAAGCAGGTCAAGGGCTGCCTTGTATTGCTCCTCGTTGAGTTCGTAGGGGTCCTTGATGCCAAGTTCGGGCTTTTTCTTCATCAGGTAGAGTGCGGCATCGGCAATATAGATCGGTCCGTCGAAAGCCTGGACGCGGCCCTTGTTGGATTTGCCATCGGGCAGGTTCTGTTCTTCAAAAACCACGCTCCAGCTCTTGGGTGCTTCCTTGAACACATTCGAGTTGTAGGCCAATACGTTGGCACCCCACTGGTAAGGCGTACCGTAGTGAACCCCGTCAACCGTGTGCCAGGGTGCGTTCTGCAGCCGCTCGTCAATGGTTTTCCACGATGGGATAAGGTCGGTGTTGATGGGCTGCACGCGCTTTCCAGCGATAAGGCGGAGTGAGGCGTCACCGGACGCGGTCACCAGATCAAAGCCGCCTTCATTCATGAGCGCCACCATTTCATCGGAGGTGCCAGCAGTCTTCACGTTCACTTTGCAGCTGGTCTTCTTTTCGAAATCGGTGACCCAGTCATAGGCTTTGTCCGTTGCACCATTTTCAATATAACCGGCCCAAGCAACAATGTTCACCTGGCCCTCTCCGGCGCCAATTTCCTTTTTCATTTCCTGCGCCAGGGTTGCACCGCTGAACGCGGACAATGTAAGCAGTGATATGAGCGTGTGCTTGAGTGTTTTCATTGATGAATTCTCCCTATCGTTTTTTATATGTTGAACAGGTTTGACCAACTGGTTCAATTTTCAGACTAGCGCAGATTTGGTAACAACGTAAAGTGGGGCTGCTTTGCAAACAATATGGTTGAAAAATCCACTTGGAATTCTCGCAGCGGATGCGGGCGGCGGCATTGTCATCCAAGGTTCGAAGATCGTGGAGCTTGTTGCCTCGGGCGGGCAGCCGAAGGCTACACCAGATATGGTATTTGATGCATCGCGCCATGTGGTACTTCCCGGCCTCATCAATACGCACCATCATTTCTACCAGACGCTCACCCGGGCCCACCCCCGTGCCATCAACAAGGAACTGTTTGACTGGCTCAAGGCTCTTTATCCCCTGTGGGCGCGGTTGACGCCGGAGGCCATGCGGCTGGGCACACGGCTGGCGCTCACCGAACTGCTCATGTCCGGGGTGACGACAACCTCAGATCATCACTACGTGTTCCCGTCCGGGTTGGACGATGCCATGGATATCCAGGTGGACGAGGCCCTGTCTCTCGGCCTGCGCATGACCGTGACAAGGGGATCGATGAACCTCTCGGAGAAGGACGGTGGCCTGCCGCCAGACAGCGTGGTGCAGGATGAAGACACGATCCTTGCAGATTGCGAACGGGTGATCGGCAAGTATCATCAGCGAGGCGAGGGTGCGACGATCCAGGTGGCTCTCGCCCCATGCTCGCCGTTTTCGGTGACCCAGTCCTTGATGTGCGCCTGTGGCGAGCTTGCCGCAAAGCATGATTGCCGCCTGCACACCCATCTCGCGGAAACCCTTGATGAAGACGCGTTTTGCCATGCGAGGTTTGGTTGCAGCCCGGTTGACTACCTGGAGCAAGTGGGTTGGCTCAACCAACGAACGTGGCTGGCGCATGGCATTCATTTTGGTGATGCGGAAATCGCCAGGCTCGGGCGCCATGGTGTGAGCGTATGCCATTGTCCCACGTCCAATATGGTGCTCGCCTCGGGTCATTGCCGCACGCTTGAGCTTGAAACGGCCGGTGTTGCGGTTGGGCTCGGGGTGGACGGTTCTGCCTCCAACGACAATTCAAACCTGATGGAGGGTGTGCGTCATGCGCTGCTGATGAACCGGCTGAAGTATGGCCAAAGCGTTACGCATCTTGATGTGTTGCGCTGGGCTACGGAGGGCTCCGCCAAATGCCTGGGACGGACCGACATTGGCAGGGTTGCCGTTGGCATGCAGGCCGACCTTGCACTCTATACGCTGGATGAGTTGAGGTTCTCAGGCGCAGGTGATCCCATCGCCGCACTGGTGCTGTGTGGTGCGCATCGGGCCGACAGGGTGATGGTTGCCGGGGTGTGGCGCGTGGAGGGTGGAGCACCCGTGGGCGTTGACGTTGAGCAGCTGCGATGGGAACATGGCGCCGCCGCAAGACTGTTTCTGGATGCATAAGGACGATATCGGATGAGCTTTTACACTGTTGAGCAAGCCCCTGCACGGTTGAACCGGAGTGAACTTGCCGTGCCCGGCAGCCAGCCGCAGCTCTTTGAGAAGGCGGCCAAGGGAAATGCCGACGTGATTTTCCTTGACCTGGAAGATGCCGTTGCACCTGATGACAAGGTGCAGGCCCGCAAGAATATCATCCAGGCCATCGGCGACATTGACTGGGGCCGCAAGACGCTCTCGGTCCGCGTCAATGGTCTTGATACCCATTACATGTACCGCGACGTGGTGGATGTTCTTGAACAGGCATCGGAGCGGCTAGACCTCATCATGATTCCAAAGGTCGGTACAGCCTCTGACGTCTACGCCATTGATATGCTCTGTACACAGATTGAAACCGCTTGCGGC
>JANMKJ010000441.1:0-2206 GCA_031371945.1 Rhodobiaceae bacterium | reverse complement strand
GCGCTCGCTTGCGCCCCTCCTCATTGGCTGCCTGGTGGCCACGCCATTTGGCGTTTACCTGCTAGCCAATGTGCCAGCGCCACCCATGCAAATTGCCCTGGGGCTGTTTGTCGTTATCTGCACCGCCCTGCTCTGGTTCGGCTTTGCCTTGAAAACCATGCCTGGTCCTATCGCTTCGACGGCGGTTGGGGCCGCCTCGGGTTTTGCAAACGGAGCCTTCGGCATTGGCGGACCACCGGTGGTGCTGTTTTATTTCGCCTCCCCTGCAGGCAACCTGGCGGGCCGCGCCTCGCTCATTGCATTTTTCCTGGCAACCGACATCATCGGCCTGACCTTCCAGTCGCGCGAGGGCCTCGTCACCATTGATGCAGCCATCCGCGCCGCGATCTTCCTGCCACCCCTGCTCATCGGCATCTGGCTGGGCTCGCGCGGTTTTAAAAACGCCAACCCGGAAACATTCCGCAAGATCGTACTCGTGATTCTGGCGGCCCTTGCCGTCATCAGCATTGTGCAGGGTGCATTGGCTCTCTAGGGCAGTGAAGATGGCTAGTTCAACGTCCAGCGCCTGAGGCCAAGATGATTCTCATACGCCTCAAAATCACGATCAGCGTGCAACAACGGCACGGTATGATCGATGCACCAAGTGGCAATGAGGCTATCAACAGTACCACGGACAGTCGTTCCCTTCGAACGCAGGAATCGATAAAATTCCGCAGCTTTGCCAGCATTGGCCATTCCGCCTACATCAATCCAAATGAAAGATTCAAAGTGCCTTATCATTTTCCGCGCTTCGGCTTCCGTTGGCATGCCACGCAGAACTTCATGGTAGACAAGATCCGGCACTAAAATCGTTTGGGTGTCTATTGCAGTTGCCATGAGCTCATCCGTCGTGGAACCGGTACCCCTGAGAAACTCTATCCACGCACTTGTATCGGCTACAATTCTCAATCACGCCTCCAAGAATCGATATCACCTTCCCACTGGATTTTACCGCGCATTTCCCCCATTCCGCGCTGCTTGTTCATGCGGATAATTTCGTCGAAAGCAGATTCAACCGTATCCCTTTTTGTGGTCGTTCCCAAAATCTTCATGACTTGGGCAATTTTCTTGTCGTCTATTTCAATGTTTGTTCGCATGAATTCACCTATGTGTATGAATTTGAATATTATACACACAACGAACATTAAGGCAACAAGAAAAACCCCGTCCTTCACTCTGACCTTTCAAATCCAAATCATCTCATACAACCACACTTCCATCGCGCCAGACTTCAACCTAAGCTCTCGAGATAACGGGGAGGAACACCCTATGCTCGTCGAATATACGTATTGGCGAAGCCTCGTTGGCATCATTTCGGGTTTCATCCTGTGCGGTGCCAACATTGTCTATTTCATCGCGGTTCTCAAAGGCACCACGCGGCCCAACCGGGCGACATGGATCATGCTGGCGACAATTTCGCTGGTCATTGCAGCAAGCTACAGGGACCTCGGCGCGGGCCCCACACTTTACGCGGCCATTGGCGCCGCAGTGGGCACGATTGCGGTTGCCATCCTGGCAATCTGGCGTGGCACCGGTGGCAACACGAAATTCGATCGGCTGTGCATTCTGACAGCGCTGCTAAGCCTGCTGATCTATGTCCTGTCGGCCAATTCCCTGGTAACGCTCATCGCCTCCCTCGCCATTGATGCTGCAGCCATCACGCCTACGATCAAGCACGCCATTGAGGCCCCGGAGGAGGAAGACCTTTTGGCGTGGAATTTAACAGTGGTGGGAGATATTTTCGCGGTTATCGCCATCGATGCGTGGACAATCGAAATCGCGCTCTACCCATTTTACATGGTTGTGATGAATGGGCTGATCGCTCTGCTTCTGTTCAGGCCATTTTTCAGCCGGCGGCACTAGCCTGCAGTGCCTCATCCAACATAAACTCGCGTATGGACTCACCCCAGCAGACAAATGAATACGCGCGATACTACTATTTCAAGCGCCTGAGAATGCTTTTGGGGTGCGCATTTATTTTGGCGCTTGTGGCAACTGGCATATGGCTGACTTATAAATACCTTGCGAATCCTAACTACGCCCCCGACTGGAATGAATGGATGACCTCCATCAGCCAAATGAGAGGGCGAAAAAGTGGGGGGCGAAAACTTTTTGTTTTCTTGCTCTTAGTTTTTCTGTCACTACCTTTCTGGTTAAAAACCCCTCC
>JANMKJ010000385.1:0-2340 GCA_031371945.1 Rhodobiaceae bacterium | reverse complement strand
CCTCGGTTCCCGGGTGGCTCGAAAATATTGAACCCAGTTTGGAAAGAGTACCGGAAGAAGGCTTTCCCTCGGCCGCCAACATTTTTTTGAAGAAATTTCCAAGCTGTGTGGGATCGATGTTTGCGGCACTCATGATTTTGATGGCGTAGGAATCGGCCTCGCGTTCAGCTTCGCGACTTGATTTCAAAATTGCTGCCAGCCCCGCGACTGAGCTTGCGTTGGTTCCACTTGTGGTGCCGGTAGCCACGCTCAAGAGAATTTGCAGGCCGGTTATGCGCACGAGTTGGGCCTCGGAGTGGCGGTAGGCCGCGTGACCCAATTCATGGGCCAGAACGCCTGCGACTTCATCCGGATTGTCGGCCTTTTCTATCAGCGCACGCGTCATGACGATGTGCCCGGCCGGCAAGGTGAAGGCATTCATGATGCGCACGTCATAAATGCGAACCTGAACCGGTGGCATATCGGGATCTGCTTCCGCCAGACGCCCGATCATGGTTGCCAGTGCGGCGTCACCTCGGGGAGTGTGGCAAACCCTGGCATTGTCCACCAGGGACGCTTCCATTTGCGTACCCACCCGCTGGGTCCACTTTTCAGGCAGCATTGCTGCAAATTTCTGCGGCGCAAAATTCAAAGTGAAGTAGGTGAGGCCGGACAGGATGGCAAGTCCACCGCCGATCCACATGGCTGCCCGCAAAGCATTTTTGGAATTGAACCCACCTGTGAGGTGCGGAGCCAGGCTTAAAAGCCGTTGCTGAAAGGTGGCATCGCGAATACTGAGGCGGGCCCCGGGCTGGGTGGAATGGGAAAGCCTCAACAGTTGTCCCATTCGCGGGGGATCTATTGTGCGCAGCCCGTCAAAATCCCACTGCTTCGGGGAAACGCTCGTACCCTCAAAAACAACACTGCCTGCATCCAGACCGACAGTTACCTTGTGGTCGCGAGCCGTTTCACCATCAAAATAGACAGCCTCGGCATCCATCAGATCACACTGATGTCGAAGGCGTCAGCGAGACCTTCGCCGGTTTTGTCCATTGCCGCCATTGACTGGGCAATATGTTCAACGTCAATTGTGCCAATAACCGTGAGACGGTCGCACATGTAGCGCACCAGCCGTTGTTGAATGAACGGCCGGGCTATTCCCAGCGTGAAAATCAAAAGCAGTAGATTGACAAAGACCAGCGAAATGAGGCTGCCTGCGGTGGCATCGAGTTTGAATGTGGCGTTGCCCGCACTGGTGTAGTTGGCGAAAGTTGCAAGCTCCTTGGCCGAGTAGATGGCCCACAGCATGGGGATGACCAGGAACAGCGAAATGAACGTTATGAACAGGACCATGACAACTGTTCCCACTGTCCACATTTGGGTGGGTGTGGGATTTGCGTCGGGCTTGAACATCTCTTCAAATACCTTTTTCACCTCGGGCACAAAAAGTGTGGCAATTTCGGCTGAGAAAATCACGGTGAACATAATGATAGCGCCCAGTGTCAGGAACCAGCACAGGGCATAGGTGGGGTAAAGTGGGCCAGCCCTGCCTTTGAACTTGAAAGCAAGGTCACCAAAGCGCATGTCGCTGATGATTTGCTCCTGCAGCACGGTATTGAGTACCGGCGTGGTCCACCCCAATGACATGCTTTTTGCCAGCATGGCGCCAAAATAGGTCAGACTGTAGGTCACGGATGAGCCCACCAGGGTTCCACGGATGCCGCGCCAAAGGGTGCGCGAGAGCTGATAGCGACGGGCACGGTATAGGGCAGCACCCCAAAGCGTGAGGAAAAGGATATACAGAAGGGCCTGCAGTGCAAATAGGGCAGGGTGTTCCGGGCCGTAATAAACGGTGATGAAGGCAAAGAGCAGCACAAATGGCAGTATGAACAGGCCGAACACAATCAGGGCACCTTTGAACAATTCCATGCCACGGCCGGTATATTCGAGAGGCTGGCCATTGATGTGAACACAACTCCAGATGTGCTTTCGGTTGTTGGTTTTCGCCCAGAAACGGTACACCGTCAGGGTGACGAGGTTCAGCAGGAAATTGACGATGGCAATCTTGCCCAGCCCGGGGCGGGGCACATATTCTATCCGGATGGGTTCACCGCCTGGCGTTTGAGAATCTGTCATTCCCACAATCTGCCATGGCGGATGTATTTGGGGAACAACCAAAGCACCTGTGACGGAAAAGCCACATCCATTCTAATTGTCAGTTTGCCTTAACCTTGTGCCACAATGAACCTTTCATCTGCCTAAATTGGCTTTTAGTTTTGGTGTTCTCAGAAGCTGAAACTTGGGGAATCACAGCGCAAGGGGCTTCGGGGAAAATTGGGCGGGCTTACCTATTGCAACCAT
>JANMKJ010000378.1:0-5339 GCA_031371945.1 Rhodobiaceae bacterium | reverse complement strand
TGGGCCAGGCCGAACATGTCGGCGCGGTGGATGATCAGCGTATTGGCGGTGGGGATATCGAGGCCCGATTCAACGATCGTCGTGGACAGCAGCACGTCGAACTTGCGGTCATAGAAACCTGACATGATGTCTTCGAGTTCGGTTGGTGCCATGCGGCCATGGGCGGCACGGAACTTTATTTCGGGCACATTCTCACGCAGGAATTCGCCAATCTCGGTGAGATCAGAGATGCGCGGCACCACGTAGAAACTTTGCCCGCCGCGGAAATGCTCGCGCAGCAGGGACTCACGGATGATGACGGGGTCAAATGGCGAAATGTAGGTTCGCACCGCCAGGCGGTCCAACGGCGGCGTGGTGATGAGCGAGAGTTCGCGCACGCCGGACAGGGCAAGCTGCAGGGTGCGGGGAATTGGCGTGGCCGTGAGGGTGAGCACATGGACGTTGGCGCGCATTTCCTTGAGCCGTTCCTTGTGCTTGACGCCGAAGTGCTGCTCCTCATCGATGATGAGAAGTCCAAGATCGCGGAACTTGATGTTTCCGGTGAGCAGTGCATGGGTGCCGACGACGATGTCAACATCGCCATTGGCGAGCCCCTCTTTCACCAGTTCCACCTCCTTGCGGCCCACCAGGCGCGAGGCCTGGGCAATGCGCAGGGGCAAACCCTTGAAGCGTTCGGTGAAGGTGGCGAAATGCTGGCGCGACAGGAGTGTTGTGGGCACGACAACAGCCACCTGCTTGCCGTTCAGGGCGGCAACAAAGGCCGAGCGCAGGGCCACTTCCGTCTTGCCGAAGCCCACGTCGCCGCAGATGAGACGGTCCATGGGGCGACCCTTCTGCAGGTCTCCCAGTACGGCCTCGATTGCCGTGAGCTGGTCTTCGGTTTCTTCGTAGGGAAAACGGGCGCAGAATTCGTCGTAGGCGCCGTCCGGTGGGGGCAGGATATCGCCGGCCTTGAGTTCGCGGGCAGCTGCGGTCTTGATGAGGTCTTCGGCGATTTCGCGAATGCGTTCCTTGAGGCGGGCTTTCTTGGCCTGCCAGGCGCCACCACCCAAGCGGTCGAGCTGGGTGCCATTATCCTCAGCGCCGTAGCGGGTCAGGAGTTCGATATTTTCCACGGGCAGGAACAGGCGGTCGTTGCCGGCATATATGAGCAGCAGGCAATCGTGGGGAGCGCCCTGCACTTCTATGGTTTTGAGGCCCTCAAAACGACCGATGCCATGGTCGACATGCACCACCAGGTCGCCGGGAGACAGCGATGACAGTTCCGATAGAAAGTCGGCCGCCTTCTTGTTCTTGCGGGCCTTGCGCACCAGTCGGTCGCCGAGGATATCCTGCTCGGCAATGATCACCACGTCCGTGGTTTCAAAGCCCTCCTCCAGGCCAAGGACGACTAGGCTGACGATGGCAGGATCACGGGTTGCCGCTTCCGCCCAGGTGGCAGCGATGGCCAGGGGTGCCAGTGAATGATCCTTCAAAATAGTTTGAAGGCGTTCCTGGGAACCTTCGGTCCAGCTGGCGATCAGGACACGCTTTCCGGACTTTCGCAGCTCTTCGCTATGGATGCGCACGGCGTCGTAAATGCTGGTGGTGGTTTGGGTACGTTCAGCGGCAAAGCTGCGACCACGCTTTCCGCCAAACGAGATGCTGCCGGGCTCGGGACTTTCGAACGCGGATATGGCAAGGGTGGTGCGATCCGCCGCCAGTTGCATCCATTCAGCCGCGCTCAAGTAGAGCTGGTCGCTCTTCAAAGGCTTATAGGGTGCCGCGCCAAAAGAACTCTTGTCACGGGCTTCGCTTCGGGCATCGTAGAACTCGGCAACCTG
Organism: Rhodobiaceae bacterium; assembly: GCA_031371945.1. Lineage (GTDB taxonomy): Bacteria > Pseudomonadota > Alphaproteobacteria > Rhizobiales > Aestuariivirgaceae > Aestuariivirga. The sequence continues at coordinate 3,516 of JANMKJ010000378.1, read as the reverse complement.
TTCATGCCGGGCCGCCATGGATTCCGCTGCCGACTGATCGAGGGAAATGGGTGACTCCGGCACGTAGTCCAGAAGCGTTTCGAGGTGGTCATGAAACAATGGCATCCAATGCTCCATGCCCTGGTAGCGCCGGCCGTTGGTCACCGACTCATAGAGGGGATCATTCAGGTCCAGCCCGCCGAAGGCTGCAGCATAACCGGTGCGGAACCTGCCTATGGAGTCCGGTGACAGCAGCACTTCATTGGCGGGACTCAGGCTTAATTTTTTCAGGGTAACTGTGGAGCGCTGGGTTTGTGCATCAAACTCGCGGATAGATTCCAGTGTGTCGCCAAAGAAATCCAGCCTTACAGGATTATCCGCACCCGGCGGATAGATATCGATGATGCCACCACGCACGGCAAAGTCGCCGGGATCCACAACCGTGCTTGAACGGGTAAAACCATTGGCAGCGAGGAAGGTGGTGAGTGCATCACTGTTCACACGCTGGCTCGGGGCTGCCGTGAACGTTGATCGGCCGATTGTTTCGCGCGCCACAACACGCTGCAGCACGGCGTTAACGGTAGCCAGCACCAGCCTTGGCTTGGCCGTAGGCTTGCTGAGTGCGGCCAGGGTGGAAAGCCTGCGGGCGAGTACATCTGGTGATGGGGAGACACGGTCATAGGGCAAGCAATCCCAGGCTGGAAAGCGCAGGACTTCGAGTTCGGGGGCAAAAAATGCAACCTGTTCGGCCAGTGTGGAGAGCCGCTGGTCATCGACGCAGACGTGCAACAGCGGCACCGGGCCGAGGTGGACGGCCAGTTGCGGCAGCAGCATGGCATCCAGCCCTTCGGGCACCCCGGAAAGCGGAATGCGACCCGATGTTCCAAGGCGCGGGAGGAGCTTTCCAATGTCCATCATGGGCGGAATTTGATGAACTCCGGTAACAGCGGATTGGTCAGGCCCGCAGGAACGACAGCTTCGCCCGTGATCCAGGACAGCATGTCCTGGTCTGGCAGCTCAATAAGCGCTTCAAAGGCAGCAAGTTCCATTTCCGACATGCCCTCCAGCCGGGATTTGGCGAAACCGCCCATGAGGATGTCCATTTCCTTGATACCGCGGTGGCTGGCGCGCCATAGCAATTTCTTCCGGCGCATCTGAAATGGGTCAGTCATGGCTGTTGAATAGCCTACCCCCCTCTTGCGCTGCAACAACTTCCCCAACAAAATGCAGCCATGCGTCCTTCTGTTCTCAATCCCCTCTTTGCAAGCGCTGCCGGCATCAAGGGCATTGGCGAAAAGCTGTTAAAACTGCTGGCAAAGATGCTGCGTGGATCCGAGTCTCTTGAGCCCCGGGTGGTGGACCTGCTGTTTCATTTGCCCACGGGCGTTGTCGACCGGCGGATGCGGCCGCGCATATCCGAACTGCCGCAGAGCGGGATCGTCACCGTCGAGGTAACGGTGGGCAAGCACGTACCGCCCCCGCGCAACAATACCCGCATCCCGTACCGGGTCCACACAAGCGATGGCACGGGCATGCTGCAACTGGTGTTCTTTCGTGCGCATGCCGATTACCTGTTGAAAAAACTGCCTCCCCATGAAACCCGGTTCGTATCAGGTGCCATCGACTGGTATGACGGCGAGCCGCAAATTACCCATCCCGACCATATCCTCACGGCAGAAGAATTTTCGCACATGCCCCTGATCGAGCCGGTGTACCCTCTCACCGCCGGTCTGGCGCCCAAAATACTCGCACGCGCCATTCGCACCGCACTGGAGCGTTTGCCGGAGTTGCCGGAATGGCAGGACACGGCATGGCTCAAGCAGAATGCCTGGCCAGGTTTTACCGAAGCGTTCAAGGCCCAGCACATGCCCCACATCACGGATGGTGCGGCACTGGACTCACCGCCACGGTTGCGGCTTGCCTATGACGAGCTGCTTGCCAACCAACTGGCGATAACGCTGGTGCGCAGCCATTTGAAGCGCACTTCCGGGCAAAGCTATGTGGGCGACGGAAGGCTGCAGGCGAAGATCATTGCAGCCCTGCCCTACCAGCTCACACGGGCCCAAACAGTGGCTGTTGGTGAGATCAAGGCGGACATGGCTTCATCACACCGCATGCTACGGCTGCTGCAGGGCGACGTGGGCTCCGGCAAAACCATTGTTGCGCTGATGGCTTTGGCAAATGTGGTGGAGTGTGGGGCACAGGGTGCGCTCATGGTGCCGACCGAAATCCTGGCGCGGCAGCACTTCATGGCCCTGGCGCGCCTGTGCGAGGCCGCAGGTATCATGCATGCCGTGCTAACGGGCCGCGAAAAGGGCAAACAGCGTGAAGATATCCTGCAACGGTTAGGGGCCGGCAAAATCGACATCCTGATTGGCACCCACGCGCTTTTTCAGGATGGTATCGAATTCAGCAATCTCGGGCTGGTTGTCATTGACGAACAGCACCGGTTTGGCGTGCACCAGCGTTTGGCACTGCAAGCCAAGGCCGGTGGCGTAGCCGACCTGCTGGTGATGACGGCAACTCCGATACCCCGCACCCTGGCGCTTACCGCCTATGGCGACATGGACGTATCCAAACTCACGGAAAAGCCCGCGGGCCGACTGCCCATTGATACACGGGTTTTGCCGCTTGAGCGCATCGACGACGTGGTTTCCGGACTGAGACGCAGCGTGGCGCAGGGGCAGCGGGCCTATTGGGTGTGCCCGCTGGTGGAGGAAAGTGAACTGATAGATCTGGCGGCTGCCGAGCAACGGTATATGCAGCTCGACAAGCTGTTTCCCAAACGTGTTGGCCTCATCCACGGCAAGCTCAAGGGGCCCGCCAAAGATGCCGTGATGGAAGCCTTCAAGACGGGTTCAATTGATATTCTGGTCTCAACGACTGTGGTGGAAGTGGGCGTAGACGTGCCGCAGGCCAGTATTATGGTGATTGAGAACGCCGAACGGTTTGGCCTGGCGCAGCTTCACCAGCTCAGGGGGCGGGTGGGACGTGGGACCGCGAAATCGAGTTGCCTGCTGTTGTACCAGGGACCACTGGGCGAGACGGCGAAGGCCCGGCTCAACATCATGCGCCAGACAGAGGATGGCTTCCTGATCGCCGAGGAGGACTTGAGGTTGCGCGGGGCCGGTGAAATGCTGGGAACGCAGCAGGCGGGACTACCGCTTTTCCGCATTGCCGACCTCACCGCTCATGGCGAATTGCTGGCCGCAGCGCGTGACGATGCGGCACTCATCTATGCCCGGGATCCGGAATTGAAATCGCCACGCGGCGACGCCTTGCGCATTCTTCTGTACCTGTTTGAGAGAGATGCTGCAGTCAAGCTACTGTCTGCTGGATGACGGGAAACTTGGGCGCACACTCATAAACTTTAGGCTCAGGACCTATAAAGCACTCGGCCCCGGGGCATTCAGGTCCACGAAGTCGAGGACCAGTCGCACAAACTCAGGCCGGGCTTGCCACGGCCCTCCATGACCGACACCTTGGATTTCTGACAGCGAAGCATCGGGCAGGCAGGCCAGGACCTCTGCCGCCACG
>JANMKJ010000337.1:0-10666 GCA_031371945.1 Rhodobiaceae bacterium | reverse complement strand
CCCTGTTCGTCATGGGCCTGATGCTTTACATCATGGTGAAATTCAACGCCAAGGCCAACCCCGTTCCCTCGAAAACCACCCATAACACGCTCATCGAAGTGCTGTGGACGGTCATTCCCATCCTCATTCTTGTGGCTATTGCCATTCCGTCGCTTCGCCTGCTCTACCTGCAGCGCGACATTCCGGTGGCCGACATGACGATCAAGGTCATCGGCAATCCGAGCTGGAATTGGACCTATGAATATCCTGACCTCGGCCTGAATGACGACAAGTCCGCCAAGGTGAGTTTCACCGCCTATCTCAAACCCCGCGAGGAAGCAGCCAAGGATAATGTGCCGTATCTCCTGGCAACGGATGTGCCGGTGGTTGTTCCCGTCAACAAGACTGTGAAACTGATCGTGACATCTGATCCGGAAGGCATCATTCACGCCTGGACCATTCCGTCGTTTGGCATGAAGATTGACGCCATTCCGGGCCGACTCAATGAGGATTGGTTCAAGGCCACCAAGGAAGGTGTCTATTACGGCCAGTGTTCCGAGCTTTGCGGCAAGGAGCACGCCTTCATGCCCATCGAGGTGCACGTGGTCTCGCAGGCCGACTTTGATGCCTGGTCCGAGAAAATCAAAACCGCCAGTGTTGAAGAAGCACGCGACTATTTGTTTGCCATGCTGAAGGCCCAGGGCCAGCTGGCGAAAAACTGTATTTATTGTGAGGCTAACCGACCATGTCAAATGCAACCGCCGCTCACGGCCATGACGACCACCACGACCTTCCAACCGGATGGAAGCGGTATGTCTATTCAACCAATCATAAGGACATCGGCACGATGTACCTGTGGTTTGCCATCATAGCCGGCCTCATTGGCGGCTTCCTTTCAGTCATGATGCGCATTGAATTGGCCGAACCTGGAATTCAGATTTTCCATGGACTGGCCAACATGGTCTATGGGGCCGGCTGCGACCTCTCCAAGCCCGAAGCCTGCGATGCGGGCAAGCACATGTACAACGTGTTTGTAACCGGCCATGCGCTGCTCATGATCTTCTTCATGGTCATGCCCGCCATGATCGGCGGCTACGGCAACTGGTTCGTGCCCCTGATGATCGGCGCTCCCGAGATGGCGTTCCCGCGCATGAACAACATTTCCTTCTGGTTGCTGCCTCCAGCCCTTGGTCTTTTGTTGATTTCCATGTTTGTGGAAGGACCTTCCGGAGCAAACGGCGCAGGCGGCGGCTGGACACTATACCCGCCGCTTTCAACCACCGGGCAGCCCGGCCCCGCCATGGACTACGCCATTCTATCAATCCATTTGGCCGGTGCGTCTTCAATCCTCGGTGCCATCAACTTCATCACCACGATTTTCAACATGCGTGCACCCGGCATGACACTGCACAAGATGCCGTTGTTCGTGTGGTCCATACTGGTCACGGTATTCCTGCTTCTGTTGTCGTTGCCGGTTCTGGCCGGCGCCATCACCATGCTGCTGACCGACCGCAACTTCGGCACCTCGTTCTTCGTGCCATCAAAGGGTGGCGACCCCATCCTGTTCCAGCACCTGTTCTGGTTCTTCGGTCATCCTGAAGTTTACATCCTCATCCTGCCCGGCTTCGGCATTGTTTCGCAGATCGTGTCGACGTTCTCGAAAAAGCCGGTGTTTGGCTATCTCGGCATGGCCTACGCCATGGTTGCCATTGGCGTCGTTGGCTTCGTCGTCTGGGCCCATCACATGTATACGGTGGGCATGGATGCCGATACGCAGGCCTACTTCCTGGCCGCGACAATGATCATCGCGGTGCCAACCGGGGTCAAGATTTTCTCCTGGATTGCCACCATGTGGGGAGGCTCGATCGAGTTCAAGACCCCCATGCTGTGGGCCCTCGGATTCATCTTCCTGTTCACCGTCGGCGGTGTCACGGGCGTGGTGCTGTCCAATGCCGGTGTCGATCGTTCCCTGCATGACACCTATTACGTCGTGGCACATTTCCATTACGTGCTGTCGCTCGGTGCGGTTTTCGCGGTATTCGGTGCCTGGTACTACTGGTTCCCCAAAATGACGGGCTACATGTACAATGAAACCATCGGCAAGCTGCATTTCTGGGTGACCTTCATCGGTGTCAACATCCTGTTCTTCCCGCAGCATTTCCTCGGGCTGGCGGGCATGCCGCGGCGCTACATCGACTATCCTGAAGTGTTCGCCGGGTGGAACCAGGTATCGTCCTATGGCTCCTACATTTCAGCAGTTGGCGTGCTCATTTTCTTGTTCGGTGTGATTTCCGCCTATGCCAAGAAGGTTCCCGCGGGCGATAATCCTTGGGGCGTTGGTGCGACAACCCTCGAGTGGACGCTGTCTTCACCACCTCCGTTCCACCAGTTCAGCACCTTGCCTGTCATAAAGTAGTCTGATGCGTGACATCCCGTTAGAAATCTCCAGCCAGAACCTGGCCCAAGGCGGGCAGGGAACAGCTGGGGACTATTTTGCGCTGCTCAAGCCGCGGGTGATGTCGCTCGTTATCTTTACAGCTATTGTTGGGCTCGTCGCCGCTCCCGGAACCTTGCATCCCTTGCTCGCCCTCGTGGCCCTGCTGGCCATAGCGGTGGGCGCTGGCGCTTCGGGTGCTCTCAACATGTGGTACGATGCGGATATCGACGCCATCATGAGGCGCACCCGCTCCAGGCCCGTGCCGCGGGGTGCAATCCTGCCCGGCGAGGCACTGGGCTTCGGTGCCACCCTTGCCGCAGGCTCGGTCCTCGTCCTTGGTCTCACTATCAATTTGGTAGCAGCAGCCCTGCTGGCCTTCACGATTTTTTTCTACGTGGTCATTTACACCATGTGGCTCAAGCGCTGGACTCCGCAAAACATCGTCATTGGCGGAGCCGCCGGAGCCTTCCCACCCATGATCAGCTGGGCCGCAGTAACGGGCACAATTGATCCCGGCGCCATTTCCCTCTTCCTCATCATTTTCATGTGGACCCCGCCACACTTCTGGGCGCTGGCCCTGTGGCGCGAGACTGACTTTGCTGCTGCCGGCGTTCCCATGTTGCCAAATGTTGCGGGCCGCGATGAAACCCGCAAGCAGATATTGATCTACTCTATTCTGCTGGTGCCAATCGCGTTCATTCCTGCACTGCTCGGCGTGTGCGGCGTTGTCTATGTGATAGGCACCGCAATCCTTTCAGCCATGTTCCTGTACTATGCCATCAATGTCTACCGCCGGCGCCAGGGCGAAGCTGCCGACAAGGCGTGCAAGAAGCTGTTTGCGTTTTCAATTTCCTGGCTGTTTATGGTCTTTGCACTGATCCCGGTAGAACGCGTGATCGGCATTCCAAGTTTTACCTCGGTGTTGCCATGAGCAACATGCCTTTCGACACCAAGGATATGGCGCGCCGCCGCAAGCGGTCCATCGTGATGGCCGTCATTTTGGCTGTGCTCATCGTGCTGTTTTTCGCCATCACCATCGTTCGCCTGTCCGGCAATGCCGCAACTATGGCCGGAAGCTGACATGGGTCCCGTCGTTCCAGATCGCCGCAAGAACCAGCGCGTTGCTGCCATGGTGCTATCCGTATTTGTTGCCATGGTGGGGCTTTCCTACGCCTCGGTGCCGCTGTACCGCGCCTTCTGCCAGGCGACCGGCTTTGGCGGTACCACCCAGCGCGCCAACACAGCACCTGCGGTCACCACCGACAAGTTCATCAATGTGCGCTTTGATGCCAACACGGCGGGAAGCCTCGGCTGGAATTTCCATGCCGATCAGACCGTCATGAAAGTGAAGGTGGGCGAACAGAACATGGCCCACTACAGTGCCAAGAACTTGACCGATAAAACTGTTACCGGCACGGCCATATTCAATGTGACGCCGGCGGAAGTCGGGGCCTATTTCAACAAGATCCAGTGCTTCTGCTTTACCGAGCAAACTCTCAAGCCCAGTGAAAGTGTTGATCTGCCCGTGGTATTTTTCGTTGATCCCGCCCTGCTTGATGACCCGGATGCCAAGTCCGTGAGCGAGATCACGCTTTCCTACACATTTTTTCCATCCGACAAACCCAATTCAGTTTCGCAGGTTAAGCAGCCAGCCAAGCTGACGACCAATTGAAGAAAACCAAGGAGTAGCTGACATGGCTGACGCCCACGCAAAAAACCACGATTACCATCTGGTCAATCCAAGTCCCTGGCCAGCGGTAGGTGGCGCATCGGCGTTTATCCTTGCTATCGGAGCAGTCAAATGGATGCATGGCGGCACCTGGGCCATCATGGCGGTCGGTTTTGCGCTGGTTCTCTACACCATGTTCATGTGGTGGCGGGACGTGATCCACGAGGCCAACACGGGCGATCACACGGCGGTGGTCAGCCTGCACCTGCGCTACGGCATGATCATGTTCATCGCTTCGGAAGTCATGTTCTTCGTGGCCTGGTTCTGGGCCTTCTTCGATGCCAGCCTGTTTGCCAATGAACCAATCCAAGCAGCCCGCGTGGCTTTGACTGAGGGTGTTTGGCCGCCCAAGGGAACCGCCATCTTTGATCCGTGGCACCTGCCACTGGTGAACACGCTGATCCTGCTGACCTCAGGCACCACCGTTACCTGGGCCCACCATGCCCTGCTCAACAATGACCGCCAGGGCCTCAAGTGGGGCCTGGTTGCAACAGTTGCCCTTGGTGCCCTGTTCACCTGCGTGCAGGCTTACGAATATGCCCACGCAGCCTTTGCCTTCAGCCGTGATAACGGCGGCAATATCTACGGCTCCACCTTCTTCATGGCGACCGGGTTCCACGGCTTCCACGTGCTGATCGGTACCATTTTCCTGTTGATCTGCCTGTTCCGGGCCATGAATGGCGCTTTCACGCCCAAGCAGCATTTTGGCTTCGAGGCCGCTGCCTGGTATTGGCATTTCGTGGACGTGGTCTGGCTGTTCCTGTTTGCCTGCGTTTATGTGTGGGCCTCTGCCGGCGTACCCATCCTGCACGAATAAGACGAGACACAATTGCAAGACAGGGGCCGCGTAGAACTGTTTTACGCGGCCTTTCCATTAAGGGATATTGATGAACGAAAATTACTATCCGCAGCTCTCACCCCTGACCACCGGCCTTGGCGGAAAATGCCCCCGCTGCGGACGCGGCAAGTTGTTTGAGGGGTATCTCACCGTGGCCCCCGCCTGCAAGAGCTGTGGCCTGTCCTTCGCCTTTGCCGATGCAGGAGACGGTGCCGCCTGGTTTGTCATGCTTTTTGTGTGCGTGGTGGGCGTGGGTTCAATCGTTGGCATAGAGATTGCCTATTCGCCGGCCTTCTGGGTTCATCTGTTGATCGCGGTCCCCATCCTCATCGTGGCACCCCTGCTTCTCCTGCGCCCGGTCAAGGGCTTTCTGCTCTGCCAACAGTGGCTCACCAAGGCGCGTGAAGGCGAGCTCGACCGATGAAGCAACCGCGCATCTGGCCAGTCGTGCTGTGGGCGGGCATTGGCATTATCATTCTGTGCGGGCTTGGTACCTGGCAAATTTTCCGCCTCGGTGAGAAACAGGCGTTGCTTGCTGAGATTGCGGCGCGCACCCATAAGGCACCCATCTCACTGGCCGAGGCCATGCAACACTGGGAGCAGGGCGATGCGACGGAGTTCGTGATCGTCAAGACCCGTGGAGTTTTCAATCATGCAAAGGAGCGCCAGAAACTCGCGGTATATGATGGCAATCCCGGCTGGGAGGTGATTACGCCCTTGACCAGTGACGAAGGAATTGTAGCACTTGTTGATCGGGGTGCTGTTCCCGACGACCTGCGTGATCTCGCCAAGCGGCCTGAAACCGGTGGACCTGTGGACGTTGTGGCCGCCATCCGCGCCCACAACGGAGCCCAGGGCTATTTTGATCCTGAGAACGATGCGGAGCGAAACCTGTGGTATTGGTGGGATGTGCCCGCCATGCTGGCCTCGGTGCCCATACCCGCTGATGTGCGAGTGGCACCTTTCATTCTGCAGGCCCTGCCACAGGAAAACGCCAAGAGTTTTCCCCGCGCCGCAGCCCTCGATGCCAACCTCAGGAACAACCATTTGCAATATGCCATCACGTGGTTTTCCTTTGCCTTAACCCTGTTGGTCATCGCCTTGCTTTTCATCCGCAAATTGGCGAGAAGAAGCGCTGCTTGAAAGCACGCGGTGAGCCCGCTAGTTTGACGGGGCAAATAGTGAGGTTTTTTTCGTGAAGTATGTGTCGACCAGGGGTGAAGCCCCCGTGTTGGGTTTTGAAGATGTGCTGTTGACAGGTCTGGCCCGCGATGGCGGCCTCTACGTACCAGAGCACTGGCCGACATTTTCTGCCGAAGACTTGCGGGTGTTACGTGGCGCCTCGTACCAGGATGTTGCCTTTTCTGTTGTGTCCAAATTCATGGACGGCGCGGTTCCCGATGCAGAGTTGAAGGCGATGATCGCCGAGGCCTATGCAACCTTTGGCCACCCGTCCATAGCACCCCTCAAACAGATGGACGCCAACCAGTGGCTGCTTGAGCTGTTCCATGGTCCCACCCTGGCCTTCAAGGATGTTGCCATGCAATTGCTGGCAAGGCTCATGGATTGGTCGCTGAAAAAGCGGGGCAGCCGCGTCACCATCGTTGGTGCCACTTCGGGCGACACGGGGGGTGCTGCCATTGACGCGTTTAAAACCAGTAAATATGCCACCACGGTAATCCTGCATCCCAATGGCAAGGTGAGCAACGTGCAGCGCCGCCAGATGACAACGGTGGAGTCTCCCTCCATCCACAACATCGCCATCGAGGGAAACTTTGACGATTGCCAGACCATTGTCAAAGCCCTGTTCAATGATACGGCATTCCGTGACCGGGTGAATCTCGCAGGCGTCAATTCGATAAACTGGGCCCGGATCATGGCCCAGATTGTGTATTATGTGTCATCCGCCGTGAGCCTGGGCGCTCCCGACCGCAAGGTGAGCTTTTGCGTTCCCACCGGAAATTTTGGTGATATTTTTGCAGGACTGGTCGCCAAGCGCATGGGCGTCCCGATTGACCGCCTGATCATTGCCACCAACCGGAACGACATTTTGGACCGGGCCCTGAAAACCGGCCGCTACAAGATGCAAGGTGTCCACGCCAGCACAAGCCCTTCGATGGATATCCAGATATCAAGCAATTTTGAACGCCTGCTGTATCTGGCCCATGGCCGCAATGCCGGTGCCGTTCGCAGTTTGATGGCGGGCCTTACCCAGTCCGGATCATTCACGATTGGCGAAAGGGAACTGGCGGCAATCCGGACAGAATTCGACTCCGCTGCCATTGGTGAAGCTGAAACCGCCAGCACCATTGCACAAACCTTGGGCAGAACCGGCGAATTGCTTGACCCCCATAGCGCCGTAGGCTTTGCCACGGCCCTGAAAGCCCCGCCCGGCGGCAGTGCCATGATCACGCTGGCGACTGCCCACCCCGCCAAATTTCCGGACGCCGTGGAAAAAGCCAGCGGAATCCGGCCACATTTACCACCAAGGCTAATCCACTTGCTCAATGCCACAGAACGCTTCACTATATTACCCAACAGTGCCGCCGCGGTCAGGGATTTTGTTCTGGCCCTCCATAAGGCCTGATAGGGAACTGGTTAATGGGTGTTGAGATTACGTGTCTGCCGAATGGGTTGAATGTACTTACCCACCATATGCCGCATATTGAAACCGTGGCACTCGGCATATGGGTGAAGGCCGGTGCCCGGGATGAGCGGCCAGAAGAAAACGGCATTGCACATTTTCTGGAACATATGGCGTTCAAGGGCACCAAGCGCCGCTCTGCCAAGGCCATTGCCGAGGAGATTGAATCGGCAGGTGGTGAGATCAATGCCTCAACCGGCATGGAAACAACCACCTACTATGCCCGCGTCCTGAAAGATGATTGGGCCCTGGCCCTCGATATCCTCGCTGACATTTTTACCGAGTCGGTTCTTGACGCAGATGAACTGGACCGGGAACGCGATGTCATCCTGCAGGAGATTGCCGCTGCCAACGACCAGCCCGACGACCTGGTGTTTGACCTGGCACAGGCCGCCTGCTTCGGTGACCATCCGCTCGGCCGCTCCATTCTGGGCACCACGGAACTCGTATCTGCCATTGACCGCGACAAGATGCTGGCCTGGCGCAACCGCAACTACTGGGCCTCGCGCATTGTCGTGGCGGCGGCGGGCAACATCGATCATGAGAAATTTTCGGCTGAAGCGTTGAGACTGCTGGGCAGTATTGAGCGTGGCCAACAGCCCCAGCGGGAACCCCCGAGCTTTGTGTCGCACGAGGAAAATTCGCAAAAGCCGTTGGACCAGAGCCACATCGTTCTGTCGTTTGAGGCACCAAGCTACCGCGACCCGGATATCTACCAGTTGCAGATCCTGTCCAATATCCTAGGGGGCGGCATGTCGTCCCGGCTTTTCCAGGAAGTGCGCGAAAAGCGCGGTCTCTGCTACAGCGTATTTGCGTTCGGCTCGGCCTATGAAGATGCGGGCCAAATCGGCGTTTATGCGGCAAGTTCTCCGGAACATACGGAGGAACTTCTGGAAGTCACCTCAAACGTCATGATGTCTGTCACCGATGCGGTCACCGATGCAGAAGTGGCGCGTGCCAAGGCGCAATTGAAAACCAGCCTTGTCATGAATCTCGAAAGCGCCTCATCGCGTGCCGACCAGATCGCGCGCCAGTTCCTTGCCTTTGGCATGGTGCCCGCCATATCAACGCTGGTCGAAAAAATCGAAGCCGTAACCCCCGACCAGGTACGTTCGCTTGCGGCCCGGCTGTTCCAGAACAAGGTTCCGGCAATCAGCGCCGTTGGCCAGCTGTCGCATCTTTCAACCCACCAGAAAATATCAGGGTATTTCTCCAATCAGTGATCTCAAGGCCTGCCATGGTTTTTCTGCGCTCACCCTTTGTCCACGATCATCCCCACCTGTTGCGCCATGGCCGCGTCGTGTTGCGGCACCCACTGGTTGCCGACTTTGAGGAGTGGGTTAAACTGCGCGAAGCCAGCAGGGATTTCCTGAGGCCCTGGGAGCCGCAATGGTCCGACACGGAATTTGGAAAATTCAACTTCCGCAGCCGCATCAGGCATTACCAGCAGCAGGTCAAGAATGACTTGGGCTACCCATTTTTTATCTTCCACGGGGAAGAGGGACACCTGCTGGGGGCAATTACCGCCTCAAATGTCCGCCGTGGCGTGGCCCAGATCTGCAGTGTTGGTTACTGGATTGGAGAGCCCTATGCCCGCCAGGGCCTCATGGGCGAGGCGCTCACCGCCCTGGTTGGCTATGCCTTTGGCAATTTGGCCCTGCACCGGATGGAGGCGGCCTGCCTGCCAGGCAACGCGGCCTCCATCAATTTGCTGCGCCGGACAGGTTTTGCCCAGGAAGGGACTGCCAGGGATTACTTGAAGATTGCCGGAAAATGGCAGGATCACTTGCTTTTTGCCCGCATTAGTCAGCCTAACTAGCGGCAGTTCTTGCCTAATTCACGTCATATCGTTACTTATACCCCATGAATCGAGGCAGCTATAACAGGGGCGGGCTAGTGGTACTGCGCTTTGTGTCCCTGCTGTTTGTGGTCTTTCTGGGCCTTGCCGGGCTTGCCTCCGCCGAAGGACCGCTGGATGTCAGTACAATCGACTCCAGTGCCAACATTACCCAGCTTCTGCGCCGCCTTGCCACCGAACAGCCCAGCATCCGGGTTGAATTGCCGCCCGACACATCGGGCAAGGCCGACATAATCGATCTGCAGGCAAAAACAGGTAGTCCACCCTTCAAGTGGGTGATCATTGCGCTGACCAACAAGGGTGCTTCGCCCAAGAGCCTTGTCCTGGCGATCGACCACCAGAAATTCACCGGCTCGCGCCTGTTCTTTCCCCTGCCGCCTGGAAGTACCGTGCAGACCATTGCCCACAGCGGCTTGGCAGCGCCCGTAAAAATATCAGCCCTCGGCCTCGATGCATACGAATTTGCCATTGGACCCACCGCCTCCCAAAGCATTGCGGTGCAAATTTTCGATGAGCCAACAAATGTCACGCTCTGGGACCAGCAGGCATTTGGTTCGCACGCCCGGTCACTGGCATTTTTTGAAGGTGCAACGCTCGGCATCACCATCTTGCTGGCACTAGTCATGCTGGTGCTGTTCGCCGCCCGGGCCAAGGCATCTTTCCTGTCGTGCGGATTGTTTGCGGTTTCAGCCGTAGCCTTCATGGCCTTCGAGGTCGGGTATCTTTCAGAGCCAACATTGTTTTTCCAGCGCTTCCTGGCCACGCCCAATGAAACCCGGGCCGTAATTGAAACCATGATGACGGTAGGATTGCTGTTGTGCCTTTCGAGTCTTGCCGATTTGCGCCACACCATGCCTATTGCGCGCAATGTGTTTTTGATCCTTGCAGGTTTTGGCGTTTCACTGGCGGTCTATGGATTTGTCGAACCGATGTTCGTGGCCGGCGTTGCGCGCACGGCATTTGCCGCAATCGTATTCATGGGGTTCTTCATTCTGCTGCGGCTACGCCAGGACAGGCCCGCGGATTCAGCCCTGGCCGTTTGGTCATTGCTGCTTGTCTGGACACTCATTGCCATCATGGCCGCATTCTCCAAGAGCACCAACGCGATCATGTCGCCAATCCTGCTGTTTGGGTTGATGTCAGTTGTCGTATTCGTGAGCTACAGGTTTTTCCGGAGTGCT
>JANMKJ010000335.1:0-1885 GCA_031371945.1 Rhodobiaceae bacterium | reverse complement strand
GGGATTCGCGCACCCGTGTTTGTAACGCCCGAAAGCCTTTTGAACATCGTTACGGACACGTCGTTCCTGTTTATGCTGGCATTGGCCCAAATGACTGTAATCCTGACCCGAGGCATCGATCTTTCGGTTGCAGCCAACCTTGCAATGGCCGGAATGCTTACGGCACTTGCGTCCCGCTCCATGCCGGAACTTCCGATCTTTCTCGTCATCCTGCTCTCAACCATCTGTGGGCTTGCGTTGGGTTTCTTCAATGGTGTCCTGATCGCCGGGCTGGGCATTCCCCCCATTGTGGTTACCCTAGGCACCCTTGCAGTATATCGCGGTCTCATCTTCGTCGTGGCTGGCGGCCAATGGCTCACGTCGGATGACATGACTCCTGCCTTCCTGGCCTTTCCCAAGGCCAGCCTGTTTGGCATTTCAAGCCTTGTTTGGATTGCAGCAGTTGTGGTTGCGGCATTCTGGGTGTTTCTCAATCAAACCCGAACGGGCAGGGCGCTTTACGCGGTGGGTGGAAACCCAACTGCCGCCCGTTACTGTGGCATTGATTTGGGCCCGCAACAGTTGCTGGTCTATTCCATAGCCGGAGCGATCTCAGGCCTATGTGGATACCTTTGGGTTTCACGCTACGGCATTGCCTACGTCGACATCGCGCAGGGTTACGAACTCACCATCATTGCCGCTTGCGTCATTGGCGGGGTTTCCATAGCGGGTGGCGTAGGCACCGTGTCAGGCACACTGCTTGGCGCACTTTTCCTCGGCATTGTCGTCAATGCACTGCCAGTCATCAACGTGTCGCCGTTCTGGCAAATGGCAATATCAGGAGCAATCATCCTGGCCGCCGTCATCGTCAACGCCCGGGCCGAACGCAAGACGGGAAAACTCATTCTCCCGGAGGCACGACGTTTGGCAGGAGCTTCAAAATGAAGGCACCCCCACGCTATGAGGTCGCCGACCGCGCCCCCCGCTTGTTAAGCGATTTTCTGCTCCGTTGGGAAACCATCCTGATTGTGCTGCTCGTGGCCGTGGTCATTGGCAACACAATCATTTCTCCTTACTTCCTTGATATCTACAACCTGTCCGATGCCACATTCAATTTCTCTGAAAAGGCCATCATTGCCCTCGGCATGACATTGCTCATCCTGGTGCGCGACATCGATTTGTCCGTGGCAGCGATCATAGCGCTCGCTTCGCTGGCCATGGGGCTGTCGGCGGATGCCGGTGCAACCACGCCGGTGCTCATCCTGGTTGGCCTTGCGGTGGGTGCAGTGTGTGGTGCCTTCAATGGCTTTCTGGTGGCGCGGATTGGCTTGCCATCCATTGTTGTGACCATCGGCACCATGTCGCTGTTTCGCGGCCTGGCACAGGTTATTCTGGGTGATCAGGCAATCACCAAATACCCGGTGGATTTTCAGGCGCTGGGGCAGGGCTACCTGATCAAGTGGCCACCCATACCCTATTCATTTGCCCTGTTCCTGCTGCTCGCCGTGATATTCACCGTCATTCTCCACAGAACCGCTTTTGGACGGAAACTGTTTGCCATGGGCAATAATCCGGTTGCGGCACAATTCTCTGGCATCCCCGTCAACAAGATCCGCTTTTGGCTGTTTGTGCTGACGGGCCTGCTCTCCGGCGTGGCCGCAGTTCTGTTGACGGCGCGCATCGGCTCCACCAGGCCGAACATTGCCCTGGGCTGGGAACTGGAGGTGATAACGGCGGTCATCCTGGGTGGCGTTTCCATCGCCGGCGGTGCCGGTACAATTCCGGGAGTCGTCATCGCCGTTTTCAGTCTCGGCCTGGCTACGTTCGGCCTTTCACTCGTCAACGTGCCTGGCATCGTCATCAGCGTGTTGCTCGGCTTGCTGCTGATTGTATCCATCGCGATGCC
>JANMKJ010000331.1:0-12047 GCA_031371945.1 Rhodobiaceae bacterium | reverse complement strand
CAGCAAGTCGACGGGGTCGTCCGCGTCGTCGAACCATTCGAGCGGTTCCCAATCGTCCGGTAAATCATCAGGTTCGTCGTCGTCTTCTTCCTCCAAGTCCAGTTCCAGCAACAATCGCGGGAGGAATTAGCGTTCTTCGACAGTTTCCCACGGATGTTTTAGGCGGCCATTGACTTCGTTCCTATTTTGTTCTTTTCTGGTCTTTCCAGGGAAATTGAGAACATGTGGGTAGGCCAAGTGGAATATCGTCGTCTTTCTATGCATCCATCAGCTTGCGCGCCGTGAGTTGCCAGAACCATGCGCGCGCAAAAGATACAGGCTTTCCGTGCCTCACTCGAGAAGCCGGGAATTGGCAGTGGGTCCGTTCCCGTACCGCTCGGCCATGCCCCAGCCGACCTGTGCCTGAAGGGCGGATTGCGCCGCGGCGTGCTGCATGAGGTTTTCGCGGCTCTTGGCCACGAGGCGGCGGCCACCGGTTTTGCGGTGGGCCTGGCCATGCGCGTGAGCGCAGCCAGGCACCTGCTGTGGATTCGCCAGGATTTTTCCGCTGCTGAATTTGGCGAACTTTCCGCAACGGGCTGCCTTGCCCTGGGCCTCGATCCCTCGCAACTGCTGTTGCTGAGCGTAAGCAATGCGGGCGATGCATTGCGTGCCGCCAATGATGCGCTGTCGTGTGCAGCCCTTGGTGCCGTGGTGATTGAAATTCCGGGCAAGCCAAAGATTCTCGACCTTATGGCAACGCGGCGGCTGACCCTGGCCGCCACGCAAAAGGCTGTCACCACTTTTCTGTTGCGCCTTGGCGCCGAGCCCGATGCCAGCACGGCGCAAACCCGTTGGCTCGTTCGGGGTGCCACATCGCGCAGTGTTCGCGAAAATTGGGGCTACCCGGTTTTTGAGGCAAGCCTCGTGCGCAACCGGCGGGGCACAACAGGACATTGGCTTATGGAGTGGAATTGTGATGAACGTATTTTCAAAAGCCCCGCGGCGCATACTGGCCCTGTGGTTTCCGCGCCTTTCGACTGACAGGCTGCAACGCCGTGAGAAGTCGCCCACCGGTGAGGCGCCACCGCTGGTGGTCGTGGAAAAAGTGAACAATGCATTGCACCTCACCGCCGTCGACCGCAAGGCCACGTCATTGGGACTGGCCATTGGCCAACCCTTGGCCAATGCACGCGCCATGTTGCCCGCTCTCAAGGCTGTTGCCCACAATGCCCCGGAAGATTTGCAGTTGCTCACCCGCATTGCCGATTGGTGCGACCGCTTTACGCCCTTCGTGGCCTTCGATGGCCCGCGTGGGTTGCTTCTGGATGTAACGGGAGCCAGCCATCTTTTCGGTGGTGAGCAGGCGATGCTGAACAGCATTGGCGCGAAACTTGAAGCCCAGGGGTTTGCCGTGCGCGGCGCCTTGGCTGGAACCGCAACGGCGGCGCGTGCGCTGGCCCGCTACCGGGAGGGAACCGTGATTGCCCCCGGCGAAGAAGCCAAGGCCATGCTGCCGCTTCCCATCGAAGCGCTGCATCTTGATGCCATAACCACCCATGCATTTCGCCGTGCGGGCCTCAAAACCGTAGGGGCGGCCGCCAGCCGCAAGCGTAATGAAATGACCGCCCGCTTCGGTGCCGCCATGGTTGCGACCCTCGATCTTGCCCTGGGCCATGCGGAAAAACCCATTTCACCGCGCGCAGCACCCGCCGATTATTGCGGGGAACAGAATTTCGCGGAACCTGTCATCACCGAAGCGCTCATCCGGTCAACCCTCAAATCCCTGAGTGAAGACTTAAGCGCGATTCTTGAAAAGCGCGGGCAGGGGGCGCGGTGTCTTGAAGCGGTGTTTTTCCGGGCCGATGGCGCGGTTCGGCGCATTGCCATTGAAATGGGTGCACCGACACGCGACCCCGCCGTTATTGACCGGCTGTTTCGTGAAAAGCTGCAGGCCCTTGTTGATCCGCTGGATCCGGGGTTTGGTTTTGATCTCATTAGGCTGTGCGCCCACCGCGTGGAAGCAGCAGGTTCCGAAGTTGCCGATCTGGATAGAAACGTTCACGCCAAAGCTGAAATCGGTTTTCTGGTGGACCGCCTGGCAGCGCGCTTCGGCAGCACCCGCATTCTCGCGTTCCAGCCAAATGACACGCATATTCCTGAAGCGGCCTGGGCCACTGTTCCGGCGCAATATGCGCAAGGCCCAAAACCTGCCTGGCAGAAAATCCGCAACCCGCAAGGATTACCGCGCCGTCCCTTGCGGCTGTTTGCACGGCCAGAGCCCGTGACTTTCGAAACCATCAGGAACCTGCAGTGGCGCAAGGCCCAACACCTGGTGACACGGCGTGAGGGACCTGAACGCATCGCCATGGAATGGTGGCGCCATCCAACACCCCAGCCCACCCGTGATTATTTTCGCGTCGAAGATGGTGAGGGCAGGCGCTACTGGCTTTACCGCAATGGTGTTGCAGCGCGTGACGGTGTCAGCCCGCAATGGTTTTTACACGGAACCTTTGCATGACCACCTATGCCGAAATTGCCGTCACCACGAATTACTCGTTCCTGCGGGGTGCCTCCCATCCCCGGGAGCTGGTGGAGACCGCTGCCCAACTGAAGCATGGGGCGATTGGCATTGCCGACCGCAACACATTGGCCGGTGTCGTGCGCGCCTACACAGCCCTGCAGGGTATCACGCACGACAAGCCAAAGCTGCTCGTCGGTGCGCGTCTTGTGTTCGTTGACGGCACCCCGGATATTCTGGCCTACCCAACCGACCGGCAGGCCTATGGCCGCCTCTGCCGGCTGTTGAGCCTGGGAAAATTGCGGGCCCCAAAAGGCGAGTGCCATCTTGCCTTGCACGATCTTCTGAAATGGCAGGAAGGCCTGCTGCTGGTTGTCATGCCGCTGCACCCGGACGGCCACGAGGATGTGGATAACACACCACTCAAATCCTGGAACGAAGACCTTGCCTTGCAAGATCAAGGCATTGGCAAAATACCAGCAGAGCTATACGCCACGACGCGCCAGACCAGCTTCGAGGAAATCCGGATCCTTGTGGAAAAATTGAACCATGTCGTACCCGGCAGGCTTTGGTTGGGCGTATCCATGCCGCACCGGGGTGACGATCACCGACGCTTACGGCAGTGGCGTGATGCAAGCCACAAAACCGGCGTGCCGCTGCTGGCCACCAACGATGTGCTCTACCATTGCCCTGAGCGACGCGAGTTGCAGGATATCGTCACCTGCATTCGGGAACACGTTACCCTGAACGAGGCGGGCCAGCGCCTTGAGGTCAACGCCGAACGGCATCTGAAATCACCAAGTGAAATGGTTGAGCTTTTCCACGAGGCACCAGATGCCATCACTGAGACCATGAAGTTTGCCGGCCGCATCACTTTCTCGCTCGACCAGCTCAAATACAACTACCCCGATGAACCAGTGCCCAAGGGAAAAACCGCCCAGCAACACCTGGAGGATATCACCTGGCAGGGTGCCGCAGTGCGTTATGCGGGCTCCATTCCCGACAAGGTGCGCGAAGTATTGGAAAAGGAATTGCGGCTCATCGCCAAGATGGACATTGCCGCCTATTTCCTCACCGTCCATGACATCGTGAGTTTTGCCAGGAGCCAGAACATTCTCTGCCAGGGCCGTGGCTCGGCAGCCAATTCCGCCGTTTGCTATGTGATTGGCATTACCGCCGTTGATCCCATGCAGGTCGACCTGCTGTTTGAACGCTTCATCAGCGAAGAACGCAAGGAACCGCCCGACATCGACGTGGATTTCGAGCACGAGCGGCGTGAGGAGGTTATCCAGAATGTCTACAGGCGCTATGGCCACCACCGGGCCGCTTTGACCGCAACCGTCATTTGTTATCGCCCGCGCAGTGCCGTTCGCGAGGCGGGAAAGGTGTTTGGCCTCACGGACGACGTCACCGCACACCTTGCCAGCGGCGTGTGGGGAACCTGGGGCAGCCAATTGCAGGAAAAGCAGGTTCGGCAGGGGAGATTGGATCCCGTCAACCAGCTGGTAGCCCGCGCCGTGAAGGCCACCAACGAGCTCATCGGTTTCCCGCGCCACCTCTCCCAGCATGTCGGCGGCTTTGTGCTGACCCAGGACCGCCTCGACGAAATCGTGCCCGTGGGCCCCGCCACCATGCAGGACCGCCACTTCATTGAATGGGACAAGGATGATATTGATGTCTTGCGCATGATGAAGGTGGATGTGCTGGCCCTTGGCATCCTCACCTGCATCAGGAAGGCCTTCGACCTCATCCGCATCCACGAGGGCAGGTCCCATGACCTTGCCTCGGTGCAGCGCGAAGATGCCAAAGTCTATGAAATGCTACAGCGGGCCGACAGCATCGGCGTGTTCCAGGTGGAAAGCCGCGCCCAGATGAACATGCTGCCGCGCATGAAGCCCAAGGAATTCTATGACCTCGTCATTGAAGTGGCCATCGTGCGCCCCGGTCCCATCCAGGGCGACATGGTCCACCCCTATCTTAGGCGGCGTACCGGCCTTGAACCGGTCGAATACCCGTCGCCCGCGCCCGAGCATGGCGACAGGGACGAACTGTTCAACGTGCTCAGTAAAACCAAGGGCGTTCCGCTGTTTCAGGAACAGGCCATGAAGCTGGCCATCGTTGCCGCAAAATTTTCAGCCGAGGAAGCCAATGGACTGCGCCGTGCCATGGCAACCTTCCGCAATGTTGGCACCATTGATAATTTCAGGGACAAGTTCGTGGGCCGCATGGTGGCCCGGGGCTACAAACAGGAGTTTGCCGAGCGGTGCTTCAAGCAGATTGAGGGCTTCGGTTCCTATGGTTTTCCCGAAAGCCACGCCGCAAGCTTTGCCCACCTGGTTTATGTATCAGCCTGGATCAAGTGCCACCACCCGGCGGCCTTTGCCTGCTCACTTCTGAATTCCCAGCCCATGGGATTCTATGCGCCCGCCGAAATCGTGCGCGATGCCAGCGAGCACGGTGTTGAAGTGCGCCACGTGGACGTGAATTTCAGCGGCTGGGACAATAGCCTTGAACTCTGCGCCAATGGTTCATTGGCGCTTCGCTTAGGGTTACGTCAGATCAGCGGTTTCCACGAGAGTTGGACCACGTTGCTGGTGGGGGCGCGCGGCAATGGTTACCGGGCCGTGGGCGATGTGGCCCGCCGGGCCCGCCTGCCAAAACGCGCCCTCATCATTCTGGCGGAGGCCGACAGCTTCCAGTCCCTTGCCATGGACCGCCGCGAAATTCTCTGGGCCGTGCGCCGCATTGCCGATGATGACGCCCTGCCATTGTTTGCCGCACAATATGTTGAAGAGCAGGCCGAGGAAGAACTTGCACCCCTGCCACCCATGCCCCAGAGCGAGCATGTTCTTGCCGATTACCAGATGTTGCGCCTGTCGCTCCGGGCCCACCTCATGTTCTTCCTGCGCGACCTTTTCCGCAGCGAAGGTGTGTGGGATTGCGCGCAAATTGCCAGCGCCAGGGATGGCATGGCCGCCTCCTGTGCGGGCATTGTGCTGGTGCGCCAGATGCCCGGAGACGCAGGCGTTGTTTTCATGACCCTGAGCGATGAAGTGGGCGTTGCCAATGTCGTGGTGTGGCCCAGGCTGGTTGAAACCTTCCGCCGCGAAATCATGGGAGCGCGTCTGCTGCTGGTTGAGGGCAGGGTACAACGCAGCCCTGAAGGTGTCATCCATCTCGTGGCCCAGCGCATCTTTGACCGCTCCCATGAATTGCTACGTCTCTCGGAAGATGTGGGCGAAGCCCCGCCGTTTCGATCACAGGCTGCCAAGCACCGTCACCCCCGCAATCTCCGCACTGTGCCCAAATCACGGGATTTCCACTAGGAAACCAGCCGTTTCGCCCCGCCCTTTGCGAAAGTCAAATTGACGTCTACACATATGCCCAACAGCTAAAGATCAAAAAATACAAGAGCCTGGGAAAATGCCAAAAAAACAGGATCGACTACTGCGGGTTGGAATACTGGGCTGCGGGCCAATAGCCCAATTTGCCCACTTCGAGTCCGCCGTGAAAGGCCAGAATACCGAACTCCACGCCATTTGCGACGTGGCCGCCGACCTTGTCCAGCGCATGGGTGACACCTACCAGCCCCGCCGCCGCTACGCTGACTATGACGCCATGCTGGCCGATGCCGAAGTTGAGGCCATCATCATAGCCACATCCGACAGCTTCCATGTACCCGCTGCCCTGCGCGCCCTCGCCGCGGGCAAGCATGTGCTGTGTGAGAAGCCTGTTGGCCTTGGCGTGGAAGAAGTCGAGACGCTACAACGAGCCGTTTTGACTTCGGGAAAAATCCTGCAAGTGGGCCACATGAAACGCTTCGACCAGGGCTTGGAAGCCGCCCGGGATTTCGTGGTCCATGAAATGGGAAGCCAGCTTTCCTTCAAGGCCTGGTATTGTGATTCAACCCACCGTTACACCATGACTGATGCGGTGCAGCCACTGCCGATCCTCAGCAGCATGGCCCGCAAACCCAGCGCAAACCCGAAGGCCGATCTCAAGCGCTATTACATGCTGGCCCATGGCAGCCACCTCGTGGACATCGCCAGGTTTTTCTGTGGCGACATTATCGACGTCAATGCCCGCCTGAACGAAAAATTCGGCGCCCATAGTTGGTTTATAGACGTGAACTTCGCCAATGGCTGCATGGGACACCTGGACCTGACCGTCGCCGTGCGCATGGACTGGCATGAAGGCCTGACACTCTACGGCGAAAATGGCAGCGTCACCGCCAAAACCTATAACCCGTGGTACTACAAATCCTCCGACGTGGAAATTTTCCACGAGAAGGATGCAACTTACCGCAGGCCCCTGGGCGCTGACGGGCATTTCTACCGGCGCCAGCTCGAAGGTTTTGCCGCTACGATTTTGGATGGGGCACCTATGCGCGGCGCTGACATTGCCGATGGCGTGGCATCGGTGCGTGCAATGGTTGCCATTGCCCAATCAGTTAGAAGTGGCAAGCCTGTGAAGCTGTCCGACGTTTCGGGCGCTGTGTGATGCAGCTCGGCATATTTGCAAAAACATTCTCCACAGCTGGAATTGCCAACACACTAATGGCCGCGAAAGCTGCAGGGTTTGAAACCGTCCAGCTTAACATGTCTTGCACAGGCCTTGCATCAATGCCAGATGAAATTGACTCCCGGATAGCCCGTGACATAGCCGATGCGGCGCGCACAACAGGAGTTGAACTGGCAGCAGTGTCAGCCACCTATAACATGATCCATCCCGATGTGGCGCAACGCAAGACCGGCATGGGAAGGCTGGGCGTGATGATCCGTGCGGCTCGAGCCATGGGCACAGGCCTTGTAACACTGTGCACGGGATCCCGTGATCCGTTGGACCAGTGGCGCCATCACCCCGACAACCAGGATGCCGAAGCTTGGCGTGATCTTCTTGGAGAGATGGAAGAGGCAGCCGCCATAGCTGAAGCCAATTCGGTTGACCTTGGCATCGAGCCAGAACTAGCCAATGTCGTTAACAGCGCCGCAGCAGCACGCCGGCTCATTGATGATATCAAGTCGCCCCGCATTCGCATCGTGCTTGACCCCGCCAATCTGTTCGAAGTCGAATCCGACAATGGACGGCGCAGCATTATTTCCCAAAGCGTAGAGCTCCTCGCTGATCGCATCAGCATGGCCCACGCCAAGGACCGTGACGCCGCCGGAAACTTTGTGGCAGCCGGCAAGGGGGTGATAGATTTCCAGCACTTCGTCTCGGAACTCCGGCGAACGGGTTTCAATGGACCGTTGGTTACCCATGGCCTGAGCGAGAGCGAAGCACCAGCCGTGGGACGTTTTCTAAAAAGGATAGTATCGAGGTGACCTGGCACAGCATTGAACGCGGCCGTGCCGTACTGGCAGGCTTTGATGGAGGCGATGGATCGCCTCTGGTATTCCAGCACGGATTGGGTGGCGATGAAGCCCAGGTGGCCGAGGCGCTAGCAGAACTCGACCACCGCAGATTGACTCTGGAATGCCGTGCCCACGGCAAATCCGAAGCGGGCGATCCCGACCAATTCGCAATATCCACTTTCGCAGAAGACGTTCTGGCATTTGCCACTGCACGCGGACTTGATCGCTTTGCCATGGGCGGCATTTCAATGGGTGCGGCGATTTCGCTTCGCCTTGCCGTGAAGTACCCGCAACGCATTTCAGCGCTGATCCTGGCACGCCCTGCCTGGTTGTGGGGGCCAGCACCCGACAACATGCAACCGATTGCCGAGGCGGCGGAGTATATTGGGGATGGCCGTCTCAATGAATTTCTCGCTACGCCCACCGCTGAAATGCTCAAGGTGCACGGGCCTGATAATCTTGCTACCCTCATGCGGTTCTTTGAAAGATCCAATCCACGACAGCTCGCAACGTTGCTCAAATCAATTGCCGCAGATGGGCCGGACATCAGTCAAGCAGAGGTGCGTGCAATTCAGCTTCCAACCCTCATTCTTGCAACTGAATTGGATTGGATTCATCCGCTGTCCCATGCAACAACACTGGCTGAAATGTTGCCGAACGCAAAGTTGGTGGAACTTACCCCCAAGTCGGTGGATAAACAGAAGCACCTGTCGGAGTTCAACGCCGCAGTCCAAAAATTTCTAACGCAAACAGGAATAAGAAAGTGACATACAGTTCCAACCGACCCGCGCCAAATTGGCTGGCAGATCTACCGGGCAGCCGGCTTCTCGTCGAAATGTCCCTGTGGTCTGCCGATCTTGGGCGGCTCGAAAGCGAAACCCTGCGGGTTGAAGCGGGAACCGACATTTTCCACATCGACGTCGCCGATGGCCACTTTTCGCCAGCCCATTTGTTTTTCCCGGACCTTGTGGCGAGGCTGCGCAAAGTAACCGCAAAGCCTTTCCATGTTCACCTGATGGTTGCCGATTCCATACTTGAAGACCAGATTGCCCAGTATGCGGATGCCGGTGCGGACCTCATCAGCGTTCATGTTGAAAACGCCAACGCCAAGCATGCAATTTCCGGCATAAGGAAGATGGGGCTCAAGGCCGGAGTTGTCCTGCAACTGCACACCGCTGTTTCGCAGGCCGGGACGTTCCTTGCTGACATTGAAATGTTGACGCTGCTGGGCACGCGCATTGGCGTGAAAGGCCAGGGACTGGCGGATGAAGCAACAGAGCGCATAGCTGCAGCCCGCAAGCTCGTTGCCCAATCGGCACAAAACCACCGGATCATTGTTGCGGCCGATGGCGGCATCCGCGAACATACGGTTCCGGCCCTGCGAAAGGCGGGTGCCGAAACAGTGGTAATGGGTTCGCTCGCTTTTGGTGCCGATGATTTCCCTGCCCGCATCGCCTGGGCGCAAAACCTTGCCTCAGTTTAACAATGACAGAGCACCTTGCCCTCGCGATCGATTTGGGCGGTACCCAACTGCGAACCGCGCTGGTCACGAGTTACGGCCGGGTACTGAACCGTGCTGCGGCGGCAACCGACGTGGCAGGCGGCCCAACCGCCGTCGTGCAGCAGATGCAGAAGCTGGCGGTGGAAGTTGGGTTTTCCAAACATGGTGATGCCGTAAAGGCAGTGGGCATCTGTGCACCTGGCCCATTGGACGGCGAAGGCGGCCATATCTTCGACATTCCCACTCTTCCCGGCTGGCATGGATTCCCTTTGCAAAAAGCCTTGCAGGAGGTGTTTTCGCTTCCTGCCACGCTTGAGAATGATGGTATTTCGGCAGCTTTCGGTGAATGGAAATTTGGTGCCGGAAGGGATGCGACCAATTTGGTTTATGTAACCGTCAGCACCGGAATTGGCGGTGGCGTTGTCAGTGATGGACGACTATTGCGAGGCTTCCATGGCATGGCCGGACATGTCGGGCACATGATGATTGCACGGCAGGGCCCAATCTGCGCCTGTGGCGGTGTCGGCTGTTTTGAGGCGCTGGCTTCAGGAACCGCCTTTGCGCGGGCTGGGGCAGCCCTCGGATATGCCAGCGGTGAGGCCATAATGGCGGCCTTCAAACGAGGCGATGCCGAAGCGCTAAAACTTGTTGAAACGGAGGTGGATCTTTTGAGTTATGGCTTCGCCAGCCTTATCCATCTCTACAGCCCACAGCGACTGGTCATGGGTGGTGGTTTGTCCCGCGCACTGCTCTGTAGGCTTGCCCATATCCAGTCACAGGTGATGAAGTTAGTTATGCCGCCGTTCCGAACGGTGGAAATCGTAAGCGCAGCACTTGGAGACAATTCGGGACTGGTTGGTATTGCTGGCCTGGCACTTTCCAACCTGGAATCTGCTCATACCACAGGAAATCGGTAGTCCTTGAAGCGTTCCCGCAAGATGAGCTTTGATATCTTGCCCGTGGCCGTATGGGGAATATCATCCACAAAGGCAATGTCGTCCGGCATCCACCATTTGGCAATTTTGCCAGCCATGTGAGCAAGTATCTGGTCTTTTGAAACATCCTCGCCTGGTTTTTTTACAACAACCAGCAGCGGGCGCTCATCCCATTTGGGGTGCGGCAATCCAATTGCTGCTGCTTCTGCAACGCCAGCACAACCGACGGCGGCGTTTTCAAGGTCGATTGATGAAATCCATTCGCCGCCGGACTTGATCACATCCTTGGAACGATCCGTGACCTGCATGAAACCCCATTGATCAATTGTCGAAACATCGCCCGTATCGAACCAGCCATCTTCGTCAAACGACGATGCGCCCTCACCCTTGAAATAGGCAGCAGCAATGGCAGGGCCTTTCACTTTCAAGCGGCCAAAGGCCGTTCCATTGTTTTCCAACACCTTGCCGGCATCGTCGGTGAGTTTCATGTCGACGCCAAATGGTGGGCGACCCTGCTTCAGTTTTTCCGTCCACTGCTCCCCGGGTGAAAGCCCCAGCATCGAACCCTTGAGCTTGCTCAGCGAACCCACCGGGCTCATTTCCGTCATGCCCCAGCCATGGATGACATCAGTGCCATATCTATCAACGAAGGCTCGCATCATGGCTTCCGGGCAGGACGACCCACCAATCAGCACCCGCTCAAGGTGTGGAAGTTCAAGTGAAGGATTTTGCTCAAGATATTGCAGCAGCATGAGCCATACCGTTGGCACTGCTGCGGTCATCGTTACCCGTTCGGTATCAAGAAGTTCAAAAACCGAAGCGCCATCCAGCTTGGCACCCGGCATCACCATATTAGCGCCGGACATGGGGCAGGAAAAGACCAGCGACCAGGCATTGGCATGGAACATTGGTACCACTGGCATCACCGTGTCACGGGAATGTAGCGCAAGCGCATCTGCCCCGGCAAGCGTCATGGCATGCAGAACGTTGGATCGATGCGAATACACAACACCCTTAGGCTTGCCCGTCGTGCCACTGGTGTAGCACAGGCCACAGGCCGTATTTTCATCCAGTTTCGGCCACGAAAACACTTCGTCACCCTCTGCCAGCAGGTCTTCGTAACACATCATATTCCGCAGCGTGCTGGTGGCGGGCATGTGGTCCCGGTCGGTCATTACGATGAAGCCTCTCACCAGGGGCAGCTTCCCTTGCAGCTTTTCCAGGATGGGCAGGAACGTGAGATCGGCAAAGATCCATTCGTCTTCGGCGTGGTTGATGATGTAGACCAGCTGCTCCGCAAAAAGCCTTGGATTCAAAGTATGGACAACTGCACCTAACCCCATGAGTCCATACCATATTTCCATATGCCGGTAGCCATTCCAGGCGAGAGTTGCGATGATTGAACCCTTCTTGGCTTTCAGGTGGCGTTTAACGGCACTGGCGAGGGCGCGTGAGCGCCGGTCAAGATCGCGGTAGGTTTGCCGGTGGAAAGGGCCCTCAGTTGAACGCGATATGATTTCCCGTTCGCCATGCCACCTTGCGGCGTGGTCCAGCACGCGATGGACCAGCAAAGGCCAGTCTTGCATAAGCCCTTTCATGTAATCCTCCCGGAGACGTCACGCTTTTTCCAGCGCTTGCGTCACATTTGATAGGTCAGATTATCATACTTGAGGAGATTGTCATGGGCCCAAGTGCAGTTACGGATGACAACGCAGTTGCATTATGTTTAACGTGATGCCAGTGGCGACACAGGAGAT
>JANMKJ010000247.1:0-2324 GCA_031371945.1 Rhodobiaceae bacterium | reverse complement strand
CGGCGACGGGCCAGGAGTCGTGCGCTCCCGGATTCGACTCCCAGCGCCACCTCTCGACAGCCTGCGGCCCGCTGGGGATGACGTCGCCCGACCTCAAGTTTCCGATGACGACGCGGGAATTTCTCAATAACGCCGAACAATTCCTGCAACGTGGCGACATTGTCCTGTCGCGCAGTCCAACGTTTACGAGTTGGCTCATTCGCGTGGCAACCAACAGCCCGTTCAGCCATGCGGCATTGGTGTTCCTTCTCCCGCAGTCGGCAAACGCCCTCAACAACACGTTCCTGCTGGAATCAATCCGGGCGGGTGTTGGCATTGCAAACTTGAAGACCTACGTCACTGGTAAGTCCCGCAGCCAAATTGCGATACGTCGACTCCGCAGGCCCTGGGCTGATGATGCCTTCCAGAAGCAGGTGGGCGGCATCATGCTGGATTATGTTCATGCAGGCTATGATTTCAGCAAGGCCCTGAAAATTGGCCTGGCATTCCTGTTCAGCATGCGTCTTGGCTGGTCAAAGCTCAGCGGCAAATCCAGCGAGAGCATGCGCACTGCTGTCAAACGCACCAAGCGCAAAAAACGCAATTGGATTCCGCCGCAGTTCATATGCGGCGGCTTTATTCAATACGGTTTCCTGCAGGCGCAACTGCGTCGCAGCGGCGATGCTGACGACGTCATTTTTCGCGATGGCCTGACCGCCCATGATTACGACGAACTGCTGGCCATTACCCCGGAAGACATCGCGACAACCGTGAAGCTGTCGTGGGAATACGTCATCCGCAACGGCTGGGTCTACCGCGTGACCACCTACGATGAAGCAAAGCGCGTCATGACGTCCGCGAGACTGTGAAGCGCGCCGCTGCGCTGAGCGTGTCTGCGGCCCTGCCATAGGGTGCCAGCGCAGAAATGGCCCGCTCGACCAGTTCATTGGCTTTTTGGCGCGCCGCATCGCTGCCCATGAGCGAAACAATGGTGGCTTTGCCCAACCCTGCATCCTTCTGCGTGGCCTTGCCCAATTGTTCGGGCGTTGAGTTCATGTCCAGCAGGTCATCGGTGATTTGAAAGGCAAGGCCAATGGCGTCGGCGTAGGTGCGAAGCGGTGCGCGGTCGGCTGCACCCAGAATGGCACCGGCCTCGCAGGCAAAGCGGAACAGGGCGCCCGTCTTGTGGCTTTGCACCCGCAGGATATGCTCCAGCGAGGCTGCGTCGGCTTCCATGTCGAGCATCTGGCCACCCGCCATGCCGTTCATGCCGGAAGCCTTGGCCAGTTCAGCAACAAGGGTGTTGCGAATGATCGGATCCTTATGGGTTTCAGGTGAAGCCAAAATTTCGAACGCCAGCGTGAGCAGGGAATCGCCCGCCAGAATTGCCGTGGCTTCGTCAAATTTCCGGTGGGTCGTGGGCTTGCCGCGCCGCAGGTCGTCATTGTCCATCGCAGGCAGGTCATCATGCACCAGCGAATAGCAATGCACGCATTCCAGTGCGGCCCCCACGCGCAAAGCACCCGGCGCCCCAAACAACTTGGCAGATTCAATCACCAGAAATGGCCGCAAGCGCTTGCCTGCACCCAGTGCCGCATACCGCATCGCCTGCAGCAGCCGGGGCGACACGCTGCCCGCCAGCAACTGGTCCAAAGCCGCATCCGCAGCGGAAGCTGCCTCCCGCAACGCCGTTTCAAACTGTGTTTCTTGTGTTGACGTCAAGACCCAACCCGTGTGTTAAGACTTAGCTTGTACTGTTATGACACTTGAAACTCAATCAGGCTTCATTTTGAGGCAAAAGCAATATCTCAACCGGTTAAGGCCGTGGCAGCGCTGGCTCGTCTATGCCTTGGGTTGCATCGTCGCCTGGCCCATTGTCATGACGGTGGTTTACACGGTGGTTCCCCCGCCATTTTCCAACTTGATGATTCTCCGCGTCTTTACCGGCAATGGCATCACCAAGGACTGGGTCAGCCTTGACCAGATGTCACCAAGCTTGCCCCGGGCGGTCATTACCTCGGAAGATGCCCGCTTTTGCGAGCACCACGGGGTGGATTGGGTGGAGTTCCAGGGCGTGGTGGACGATGTTTTCGACGACGATGAGGGTCCCATCCGTGGAGCGAGCACCATTTCGATGCAAACCGCCAAGAACATGTTTCTCTGGGACGGGCGCAACTTTGCACGGAAAGGCCTCGAAATTCCAATGGCTTACTGGATGGACTTCGTGTGGTCCAAGAAGCGCATGATCGAGATCTATCTCAACATCGTGGAATGGGCGCCGGGGGTTTATGGCGCCGAGGCCGCTTCCCAGTTCCATTTCCACAAGCCTGCCGCAAGGCTTTCAC
>JANMKJ010000246.1:0-8255 GCA_031371945.1 Rhodobiaceae bacterium | reverse complement strand
GTTCGACTCCCGGCTGCACCTATTACTCTTTCAAAGGTTACGATCCGTATACCGGATTGAAAGATCAATATCAATACACGACTGTTGCCACCACTTGCGTGACGGAGCGGATTGGTCCGGAAAAATACACGGATGCCGCAGTTAGTACCAATCCGGTAGGTCGCCATTATTTCATGGTGAAGGGAACCTGTGACTATATTGCGCCACTTGTCCCTCTGACAACTGACAAGTCTCGACTGCACGACACGATTAATGCCTTGGCAGCAAACGGTGGAACGGCGGGGCAAATTGGCATGGCATGGGGGTGGTATACGCTGTCACCGACCTTTGGCCTATGGTCTGGAGCAAGTATTCCCGTACCTTACCCCACCACGGGCGAGAAGCTGAAAAAAATTTCAATACTCATGACGGACGGCCTTTTTAACGCTGCCTATTGCAATGGCGTCGCTGATTATTTGTATTGCCCTGCCACGAACGGAAATCCCACCGACCAGGCAGCCTCACTTTGCAAGGCCATGAAGGAAAAAGGCATTACGGTTTACACCATTGGTTTCAATTTGACTGACCCCGTAGCCGACACTTTTCTGAAGGATTGCGCGAGCGACGGCTCCAAGTATTTTGATGCAGACAATGAGGCTGGATTGAAAGCGGCATTTGAAGAAATTGCCAACAACCTTGTGGAGCTTCGAATTTCCCAATAACTGCGCCACCAAAACTGCAATTGTGGCGGGTTTCAGTGGCCCGCCGCTTTGCTATTGCCCTCATCCCGAAAAAACCCCATTTTGTCACCATGAATCACCTTGCGGCAGGCCTGCCGCGTTTTTCGAGACGGATGCCAATGCCCAGAATTTACCTGCCACTGACCGCCGCCCTTTTGGCATTTACCCTTTCCACCCCATCCCATGCCGAGTTTTCCGCCGCGGATGGCTTCAGCCTGTCCGGCAATTACCTGGCAGGCAGGTCCGCCGGCAAGGACCGGGACAATGCCATCGCCGCAGACTATCTGAGCAAGGCCCTGCTGGCCGACCCCAATAATCCCGTGCTCATTGAACGCTTGTTCCTGTTGGAAGTGTCCGCCGGAAATCTGGTTGACGCTGAGGAACTGGCCACCAAGGTCCTGGGCGTCAACAGCCAGCAACGCATGGCACGCATCGTTTTGGGCCTGCGGGACTTTCGCAATCGGCATTACTCAAACGCCCGCAAGAATTTCGGCGAAGCGGCCTATACCCCCATCGGCGAACTCACCTCGGCGCTGCTGTCGGCCTGGAGCTTTGCGGCCGAGGGCAATCTCAGTGCCGCCCTGAAGGCGCTGGACAAGCTTGACGCCAATGAATCCTTCATCAACTTCAAATCCTACCACGCAGGCCTGATTGCTGATTATCTCAAGAATGCCATGCGTGCCGAGGCCTCCTACAAGAAGTCCTATGAGCAGGCCGGAACGTCGCTGCGCATTGTCCAGGCCTATGGCAATTTCCTCGAGCGCCATAAACGCACCCCTGAGGCCATCAAGATTTACGAAACCTTCCTGGCCGGTGGCGACAAGAATTCGTTGGTGGAAGCTGCGTTGAAAGATGCCAAGGCGGGAAAGTTGCCGGAACCCTTCATGGCCTCGTCCAGTGCCGGTGCCAGCGAAGCGCTCTTCTCGCTCGCCTCCGCCATGACCGATGATCAAAGCATCGACGTGGCACTGCTCTACACCCAGCTCGCCTTCACGCTGAAGGGCGACAAACCCATCCTCGATACGTTGCTGGGCGATATCTATGTCAATACCAAGCAGTATCAATACGCCATTGATGCCTACGACAAGACGCCTGAGACCTCGCCGCTGCGCGTCAATGCCGATACGGAAATTGCGGTCAATTTGCAGCGCCTTGACCGCAGCAAGGAAGCCCAGGCCAAGCTCAAGGACATCATCGCCAAGGATCCCACGAATTACGATGTGTTGATGACGCTGGCCAATGTCTATCGCGGCAATGAGGAATTTGCCGCCGCCGCAGAAACCTATAGCAAGGCCCTTGCACTCGTGCCTGTGCCAACCAAGGACCAGTGGCGGGCCTTTTACTATCGCGGCATCGCCTTCGAACAGCAGAAGATCTGGGACAAGAGCGAGGCCGACTTCCGCACGGCCCTGTCACTTTCGCCTGAAGAACCCACCGTGTTGAACTACCTTGGCTACGCCATGATCGAGCGCAAGGTGAACCTTAATGAAGCATTGGGGATGGTCAAGAAGGCCGTCGAGCTCAAGCCGAACGACGGTTATATCGTGGATAGTTTGGGCTGGGCCTATTTCCAGCTGGGTGACTATGAGGAAGCCGCCATACAGATTGAGCGCGCCGTGGACCTCAACCCGGCTGATCCGATCATTGGTGAGCATCTGGGTGATGCCTATTGGCGGGTGGGCCGCAAGCTGGAAGCCAAATTCCAGTGGCAGCATGCCAAGGACAACGGTCCCCAGCCTGAAGATCTGAAGCGCATTGAAGGCAAGCTGCTGAATGGCCTGCCGGATGCGCCTGTCACGACGCCCGTGGATAATTCGACCGTCAAAACCAACGGGTAAGTGGAATGCTCGTAACTGAGCGGGCCTTCGCAAAGATCAATCTTGCCCTGCACATCATTGGCCGCAAGGCCGATGGTTACCATGAGTTGGATTCCATCGTAGCCTTTGCCGGGGTCTGCGATGTGCTGACCCTCGAGCCCGCAAAATCCACCTCCCTCACGCTATCAGGTCTCTTCGCCCGGGACTTGAGTGGTGGCGGTGACAACATCGTGCTTGCTGCCCATCGTCTTCTGTCAGATATGGCAGAGCTTGCACCGGTGAAATTCCATCTTGAAAAAAACCTCC
The DNA here is from genome assembly GCA_031371945.1 of Rhodobiaceae bacterium. GTDB lineage: Bacteria > Pseudomonadota > Alphaproteobacteria > Rhizobiales > Aestuariivirgaceae > Aestuariivirga. Next base: position 5,413 of record JANMKJ010000246.1, on the reverse strand, counting down.
CCGTGGCATCGGGCATTGGTGGTGGCTCGGCCGATGCCGCAGCCTGCATCCGCGGACTTATTCGGTTGTTCAATCTCAGGATTCCTACGGCAGAGTTGCATACCATGGCGCTGAAGCTCGGCGCCGATGTTCCGGTGTGCCTTGCGTCGCAAACCTGCCGCATGCAGGGCATCGGCGAAGTTCTGCTGCCGTTCGAATATGAACTTCCAGGGACGATCCTGCTGGTCAATCCGCGCGTACCCTCGGTGACTGCAGATGTATTCGCCGTTTTGGGCCTCGAACGCGGCCAGCAGTTTGGTCTTCCCATCAAGAATTTTGATGCCTGGCGCAATGACCTCACCATACCGGCAATAAAATGCGTGCCCGAAATTGCCACCGTCATCGATGCCATAAAAATCCAGCCCGGCATCATCAGCACCAGCATGTCGGGCTCCGGTGCCACGTGCTTTGGATTGTGTGAAACTCTGGAAGCCGCTGAAATGGCAGCAAGTGCAATCAGGGCCAGTCATCCCCACTGGTGGGTGACAGCGACGACACTGGGAGACTGATCAGTGGCCGCGCGCCACGCAGAAATCCACCGCCTCGAGCAGTGCCAGCTTCCATTCATTGTCCGGGAAAATCGCCAGTGCATCGCGCGCGATGTCGCCATAGTGGTTGGCGCGCTCAATGGTATCTGAAAGCGCGCCATGTTTTTCCATGAGTTTACGCGCGTAGGTGAGGTCGTCATCGGTCTGGTTGCCGTCTTCAAGGGTACGCTTCCAGAAATTTCGCTCTTCCTTGCTGCCGCGCCGGAACGACAACACGACAGGCAGCGTGATCTTGCGTTCGCGGAAATCGTCGCCAACACTCTTGCCAAGGTCTTTCTGGCTGCCGGAATAGTCCAGCGCGTCATCCACCAGTTGGAAGACAATGCCCAGATTGCGCCCATAGGACTCAAGGGCCGCCTGTTCATCCCGCGGCCGGTTGGCAATGACACCGCCTACTTCGGCAGCCGCCGAGAACAGGGCCGCTGTCTTGGCACCAATGACCTGCAGGTAGGCATCCTCGGTCGTCGAGGTGTCCTGCGAAATTGAAAGCTGCAGGACTTCGCCTTCCGCGATGACGGCGGCGGCGTTTGAGAGAATGCGCAGGCAATCGAGTGAACCGGTTTCCACCATCATCTTGAAGGCCTGGCCCAGCAGGTAATCACCCACCAGCACGCTGGCCTGGTTGCCCCAGATCACCCGTGCCGCCTGCTTGCCGCGCCGCAGGTCGCTTTCATCGACAACATCGTCATGCAGCAGCGTTGCCGTGTGCATGAATTCAACGGCCGTTGCGAGCTTGATATGGTGATCACCGGCGTAGCCACACATGCGGGCGGCAGCCAGCGTCAGCATCGGACGAATGCGCTTGCCGCCAGAGTTGATCAAATGCCCGGCAATTTCCGGAATGAGCTCCACGTGGCTCTGGGCTCTCAGCAAAATGCCATCGTTAACCCGGTCCATGTCGTCCGAAACGAGGGCCACCAGCGCATCAAGGGTCGGTGCTGCCGCGTCGCCGCTGGCACCGAAGGGTATGACCACGCCCATGAGTTTGCCTTCCTTTGTCCAAAATCGAATGGTTAAGATAGGTTACAATGACAACATTCAGCAAGAGCGACCCGTTGCCGCGAGCTCAATTTTTGGTTACACCTGTCAGATGGTAGAATTGTTGCGAACCAATGACCTGGTTTACCTTTCGTTTGTCCGGCACACGCTCAATGAAGCAGGTGTGGGGTATCTGGTGCTGGATGAGTTCGCCAGCGCTGTCGAGGGCTCCATAAATGCCATTCCGCGTCGTATCGTGGTCGATGAAGTGAATATAAAATACGCCCAGAAGTTGATTGGTAACTTTTCGCTAACCACTAGCGAATAATAATCCGGAAATGCAAATGAGCGCTCAAGCCACCACGGCCCAAGTGACGCCTCCGCCCATGGCCCCGGTTGCCGTGCCCGGATCGTTGACCGAGGATGCATTTCTGGGTGGCCGCCTGCGCATTCTGCAGCCCGAGAAAGGCTACCGTGCCGGCATTGATGCGGTCTTTCTTGCCGCCTCCATTCCCTGCGTCGCCGGTGAATCGCTGTTCGAGGCTGGCATTGGAACCGGCGTTGCCGCCCTGTGCACCATCGCGCGCAATCCAACAATCCATGTGACCGGTATTGAAATCGCATCGCGCTATACGTTGCTGTGTGAAGAAAATGCCAAGCGCAATGGTTTTGCCCATAGCGTGCGCGTGATCCATGCGGACGTGAAGGAGGCCCTGCGCAAGGACCTTTCCGAAATGCCCCAGCACGGCTCATTCAATCACGCCTTTGCCAACCCGCCCTATTTCGAAGAGGGCAAGTCGACGCCGTCACCCAATCTCCTGAAGGCCCAGGCCCATGCCTTTGGCCCCGATGACCTGGAACTGTGGATCAAGGTCATGCATGTCATGGTCGCCATTCGTGGTACCGTTACCCTCGTTCACCGCGCCGAATCGCTTGGCAAAATCCTGGCCGCCATGGACGAACGTTTCGGCGATATCCGTATTGCACCACTCTATGCCCGCGATGGCACGGCCGCATCGCGCGTTGTGGTTCAAGGTGTCAAGGGGTCCAAGGCTCCCATGCAACTTCTGCCGGGTTTGATCCTGCACACGGAAAATTCGCAATTCACACCCGACGCCGAGGCCGTATTGCGTGATGGTTCAACCTGGCGCCTGCGCTAGGCTTGCATCAGGGCCTCAAACTTCCTATCTGAAGCCCATGGCCAAAGCTTCATTCCTGACCCGCCTAATTCCCGCCCGCTTCCGCAAATCCCACCCCGTCGTGCATGTCCTGCGCCTTCACGGTGCCATCGGCATGGGGGGTCCACTCCGCCAATCCCTGAACGCCAAGGACGTGGAGCCGCTGCTCGAACGGGCCTTCACCAAGCACGTCAAGGCCGTGGCGCTCTCGATAAATTCGCCCGGCGGCTCTCCGGTGCAATCAGCCCTGATCCATGCGCGCATCCGCAGCCTTGCCCAGGAATTCATCGTGCCGGTCTTTGTGTTCTGCGATGACGTGGCCGCATCGGGTGGCTACTGGCTGGCCTGTGCCGGCGACGAAATATATGCCGATGAGAGTTCCATCGTGGGGTCCATCGGCGTGATCTCGGCAGGCTTTGGCTTTGTCGAGGCCATCAACAAATTGGGCGTTGAACGCCGTGTTCACACCTCGGGCGAAAACAAATCCATCCTCGACCCCTTCCAGCCGCAAAAGCAGGAGGACGTTGATCGCCTGCTGTCGCTGCAGAAGGACATCCACACCAGTTTCAAGAACCTGGTGCGCAGCCGTCGGGCCGGAAAGCTCAAGGGCGAGGAGAACGAGATGTTTTCGGGAGCCTTTTGGGCGGGTCGCCAGGCGCTGGCGCTTGGCCTCATCGACGGCATCGGCCACATGCACGACATTCTCAGGGAAAAGTTCGGCAAGAAGGTGATTTTGAAAAATATTGCGGCTTCCCCCGGTTGGGGACTGAAGCGCCTTGGTTTTGGCACTTTTGCGGAGCTTCCTGCTGCGGCTATTGATACACTGGAAACCCGTGCATTATGGTCTAAGTTCGGTTTATAGTTTGGGCAGCAAGGAGAAACCCATGTTTTTGGCCAAGATTGTGTCTGTTGTCGTTGTCGGTGTACTCACTGCCCTCACGGCCCGCCGTTTGCTCAATGAAGTGAATGCTGCCAAAGCCCGCGTGCCTGTCAAGGAACCGCAAATGCCAATCGCAGTGACCAAGCTGCGCCAGGATCCGGCCACCGGCGTTTATTATCCCGCTGAATGACGGGCCACACCAGCGACGCCTGGCTTGAAGGCGTCTACCGCGCCAAATCCAGATCTGATCTCATCAAGCTTTACGACAGTTGGTCCAAAACCTACGACGCCGATATGCAGGGCATCGGCTACATCCATCCTGCCGTCATGGCGGGACTTGTTGGCCGCTACGTTCAAAAGAAATCGGATGCCATATTTGATGCAGGCGTTGGCACTGGCACCGTTGGCAACATTCTCGCCATCATGGGCTTTACCAATCTGATCGGCGTTGACATGTCGGATGGCATGTTGGCCCGCGCCAGGGCCCGTAATATCTATGCCGACCTGCGCAACCGTGTGCTGGGCGAAACCCTCGACTTTGAAACCGGCAGCATGGCCGCTGTTGTTTCAACCGGCGTGTTCACCACTGGCCACGGCCCGGCCTCTGCCTGGGATGAACTTACCCGCATCACCAGGGCAGGGGGCCATCTCATTTTCACCGTGGGCGAGCAAGTCTGGAAAGACGCGGGCTTTGCCACGAAATTTGATGAATTGCTGGCCAAGGGACTTGTCGAATTTGTTGAAACAACGCCCATGTACCATCCCATGCCGTACTCACCCACGGAATCAGATTTTACCACCATGGCCCGGGTCTACCGCCGCCGCTAAACTGCTTGACCGCGTGGTACGGCATCCCTAGTTTGCGCCCCCAAATGGCCCTGAACCCTACCAAATCATTTCAAGACCTCATCCTTACACTGCACCAGTACTGGGCAGCCCATGGCTGCGTCATCCTGCAGCCCTATGACATGGAAGTGGGAGCCGGCACGTTTCATCCGGCAACGACGCTGCGCTCCGTCGGCCCCAAGCCCTGGGCTGCGGCCTATGTGCAGCCGTCGCGCCGCCCAAAGGATGGTCGCTATGGGGAAAACCCCAACCGCCTCCAGCACTATTACCAGTATCAGGTCATCATCAAGCCATCGCCACCGGATTTGCAGGAACTCTACTTGGGCTCCCTCGCGGCGATCGGCATTGATCCCAAGCTGCATGATGTGCGCTTTGTCGAAGACGATTGGGAAAGCCCAACCCTTGGCGCCTGGGGGCTGGGGTGGGAAGTGTGGTGCGACGGCATGGAAGTTTCGCAATTCACCTACTTCCAGCAGGTGGGTGGCCTCGATTGTTTTCCCGTATCCGGTGAACTGACCTATGGCCTTGAGCGGCTGGCCATGTATGTGCAAGGCGTTGACAATGTCTATGACCTGAATTTCAATGGTCTCGAGGGGGCGAAGAAAATCACCTATGGCGATGTGTTCCTGCAGGCCGAACAGGAATTCTCCCACTACAATTTTGAGCACGCCAATACCGAAATCCTGCTGCAGCATTTCAAGGATGCCGAACAGGAGTGCAAATCCCTTCTCGATAAAAGCCTGAACGGAAATCACACCCTGGCGCTTCCCGCCTATGACCAGTGCATCAAGGCCAGCCACACTTTTAACTTGCTCGACGCGCGCGGCGTCATCTCCGTCACCGAGCGCCAGGCCTACATCCTGCGTGTGCGCGATCTGGCCAAGGGTTGCTGTGAAGCCTGGAGCAAGTCGGCGGGAGGAATGGCCTGATGCCTGAACTTCTCA